>PNKF01000170.1 GCA_013822285.1 Gemmatimonas sp. | reverse complement strand
GCCTTCTCGGCGGCGAGCTTCGCCACCAGCTTCGACGTGCCGCCGCCGATCGAGATCCACATGCCGGTCTCCCTGTGCACGGACTGGCGAATGCGGATGGCGGTCTGCTCGAGCGTCTCGTGGCCGTGCAGCGCTTCGGTGCCCGTGAGGTCGAGGTACCACTCATCGATGCTCGCGCCTTCGACGACTGGCGTGAAGCGGCCGAGCACGGCGGCGATGGCCTTCGACGTCGCGCTGCAGGCGCCACGCGGCACCGGCACGCACATGGCATCGGGGCAGAGCCGCAGCGCCTGCGCGATGGGCATCGCCGAGCGCACGCCGTAGGCGCGTGTCTCGTAGGAGGCCGAGCAGACCACGCCGCGCCCGCCCGGACGGCCACCGACGATGAGCAGCGGTGCGCGGCCGGCGCCCTCGGGATCCGCCATGCGGGCGACCGCCACGAAGAAGGCGTCGGCGTCGGCATGGAGGATTCGGCGGGCGGTCATCGGAGAAAGCATAGAGCGAAACGGGCCGCGCGGCTACATTCCCCCAGCGATGACCGCCCTTGACAGCGTCCCGCTCTGGAGTCCCCGCCCGGAGGCCGCCCAAGCCTCGCAGATGGCGCGCTACTTTGCCTATGCCGCCGCGCACAACGCGGGCACGCCCGCGCCGACGGCGACGTACGCCGATTGGCACGCCTGGAGCATCGACCAGTCCGAAACGTTCTGGTCCACGTTGTGGGACTGGGCGGGCGTGCACGGGAGCCGCGACGCCGGCCTCCGCAGCGCAACCTTGTCGTACGCGGCGCATCTGCTCGCGCGCGCGGATGACGCGCCCGCGATCATCGCGCGCGACGAGCGGGGCCGCCGTCGCGAGCTCTCCTGGCGCGCGCTCAATGGCGCGGTGTCACGCGTGGCCGAGGGACTGCGCGCGGCGGGCGTGAAGTCTGGCGATCGCGTGGTGGGATTTCTCCCGAACATCCCCGAGGCGGTGATCGCGGCCCTGGCGGCGAATGCGGTCGGTGCGGTCTGGTCGTCCTGCTCGCCGGACTTCGGGGCGCAGGGGGTGCTGGATCGCTTCGGGCAGATCGAGCCCACGGTGTTGTTCGCGGCCGACGGCTACAGCTACGCAGGTAAGTCGATCGACTGCCTGGAGCGCGTGCGGCAGATCGTCGCGGCGATTCCCAGCGTGCGGACGCTCGTGCTGGTGCCCTTCCTGGCCGATGCGATCGACGACGCGACGCTGGCGAGCTGCGCGGCGGGTGGCAGCGGGTCGCTCCGCGTGCAGCGATTCGCGGAGTTCGGACCGAACGACGCGCCGGCCACGCCGCGCTTCGAGCCTCTGCCCTTCGATCATCCGTTGTTCGTGATGTACAGCTCGGGCACGACGGGATTGCCCAAGTGCATGGTGCACGGACAGGGCGGCACCCTGCTGCAGCATCTGAAGGAGCATCGCCTGCACTGCGACCTGCGACCGGGCGATCGCATGTTCTACTTCACCACCTGCGGGTGGATGATGTGGAACTGGCTGCTGAGTGCATTGGCTAGCGACGTCACGATCGTGTTGTACGACGGCGCCCCGATGCCGGCGGCGAACGACGACGCCTGCTGGGACCTGGTGGCGGAGGAGCGCATCACGCATTTCGGCACCAGCGCGAAGTATCTCGCGCTGTCGCAGAAGCAGGGGCATGCACCGGCGCGCACGCATGACCTCGCGGCGCTGCGGATGATCTTGAGCACAGGCTCGCCGTTGGCCGAGCACTCGTACGACTTCGTGTACCGCGACGTGAAGTCCGATGTGCACCTCGCGAGCATCTCCGGCGGCACGGACATCATTTCGTGCTTCGCGCTGGGGAACCCGCTGTTGCCGGTGTACCGTGGTCAGCTGCAGTGCTTCGGGCTCGGCATGGCGGTGGATGTCTGGGACGACGCGGGCCAGCCGCTGCGCGGCGTGGCCGGTGAGCTGGTGTGCACCAAGCCATTCCCGAGCATGCCGGTGGGATTCTGGAACGATCCCGACGGTGAGAAGTATCACGCGGCGTACTTCGCGCATTTCCCGGGCATCTGGCGCCACGGCGATTGGGCCGAGATCACGCCGCAGGGCGGGCTGGTGATCTACGGGCGCAGCGACGCGACGCTGAACCCCGGCGGTGTGCGCATCGGCACGGCGGAGATCTACCGCGAAGTGGAGCAGCTGCCGGAGATCGTCGAGAGCGTGGTCATCGGGCAGGAGATCACGGCGGACGGCGACAAGGATGTGCGCATCGTGCTGTTCGTGCGGCTGCGCGACGGGCTCACGCTTGATGACGCGCTGCGCGACCGCATCAAGAAGGCGATCCGGGCGCGGACCAGCCCGCATCACGTGCCCAAGGTGATTCTCCAGGTGGCGGACATCCCGCGGACGATCTCGAACAAGATCAGCGAGATCGCGGTGCGGGAGGTGGTGCATGGGAGACCGGTGAAGAACACGGAGGCGCTGGCGAACCCGGCGGCCTTGGAGTTGTACCGGGATTTGCCTGAGCTCAAGCTCTGACAACTGCAGTTGGTAGTTGTGAGTTGGGAGTTGGCAGAGCTTTGGGCAGGGGCAGTCGTCCACTCACTACTCCCAACTCCCAACTCGTAACTGCAGTTTTCGGTATATTCAAAGCATCCTCCGAACCGGAGTTTGTGTGCCCATCCAGACCTGGCAAAACGCGAGTGTGTGGGGCCGCTGGTGGACCAGCGCCCGCACCGGCGCGCGCGGCGCGTAACGAGTGGTGAGCACCGCGCTGAGCGCTCGCGCGGTGTGGCAGTTGCCGTTGCATCCAACTCCCAACTCCCAACTCACTCCTGCTGTCATGACCACCGCTACCAGCCCCGTCGCCGAAACCGCCCACGATACCTTCCCCATCAACGGAACCGACTACATCGAGTTCTGGGTGGGGAATGCGAAGCAGTCGCAGCTGTTCTACCGCGCGGCCTTCGGCTTCAAGCTCGTCGCCTACCGTGGCCCCGAGACGGGCGTGCGCGACCGTGCCTCGTACCTGCTGGAGCAGGGCAAGATCCGGCTCATCCTCACGACGCCGATGGGTCCGGAGGGCGACATCGCAAAGCACATCGCCCTGCACGGCGACGGCGTGCGTGACATGGCCTTCTGGGTGGACGACTGCCGCGATGCCTATGCGAAGGCCATCGAGCGCGGGGCGGTGAGCGTGCAGGAGCCGACGGTGCTCAAGGATGAGCACGGCGAGATCGTCATCGCCGGCATCCGCACCTACGGCGACACCATCCACTCGATCGTCGAGCGCAAGAACTACCGCGGCATCTTCATGCCCGGCTTCGTGGCGGCGGACAACCCCTTCCAGCCGGACTCCGTCGGGCTCAAGTACGTCGACCACTGCGTGGGCAACGTCGAGCTCGGCAAGATGAACCACTGGGTGCAGTTCTACTCCGACGTGCTCGGCTTCTACAACCTGCTCTCCTTCGACGACAAGACGATCAGCACCGAGTATTCGGCGCTGATGTCGAAGGTCATGAGCAACGGCAACGGGCGCATCAAGTTCCCGATCAACGAGCCGGCGCAGGGCAAGAAGAAGTCGCAGATCGAGGAGTATCTGGACTTCTATCGCGGCCCGGGCGTGCAGCACATCGCCGTCGCGACGGACGACATCATCACGACGGTGCGCGCGCTGAAGAGCCGCGGCGTGGAGTTCCTCACGATCCCGCGCACCTACTACGAGACGGTGCTCGACCGCGTCGGCAAGATCGACGAGGACATCGCGCCGCTGGCCGAGCTGGGCATCCTCGTGGATCGTGACGACGAAGGCTACCTGCTGCAGATCTTCACGAAGCCGGTGCAGGACCGCCCGACGCTGTTCTTCGAGATCATCCAGCGGAAGGGCGCGAAGAGCTTCGGCGCCGGCAACTTCAAGGCGCTGTTCGAGAGCATCGAGCGCGAGCAGGCGAAGCGAGGCAACCTGTAATGCCGTTCTACCACACGCTGGGGCAGATCCCGCGCAAGCGACACATCGCGTTCCCGAAGCCGGGCGGCGGCATCTACAACGAGCAGCTCGTCGGCATCGAGGGCTTCACGGGGCCGGCGGCGCTGCTGTATCACATCCATCCGCCGACGACGGTCAAGGCCGTGCGACGCTTGCTGGAGACGCCCTACGAAGCGGATCCCGACAAGACGCTCAAGCACCGGCACTTCAAGACGGCGCAGATCGCCCGCGGCGGCAGCCCCACGCTGAACCGGGTGCCGCTGCTGTTCAACGGCGACATCGCCATGCTGTACGTGGCGCCGGACAAGCAGGACGAGCACTTCTACCGCAACGCGCAGGGCGACGAGGTCGTGTACGTCGCGGAAGGCGAGGGCACGCTGGAGACGCAGTACGGCGACCTGCCGATCCTCCCCGGCGACTATCTCGTCATCCATCGCCACATCCTGCATCGCTACAAGTTCACGAAGCCGGCCAAGCTGCTGGTGATGGAATCGCGCGGGCATGTGCGGCCGCCCAAGCGCTACCTCAACAACGTCGGCCAGCTCGTGGAAGGCGCGCCGTACTCGGAGCGTGACATCCGCGTGCCGCGCGAGTTGAAGACCTACGACGAGAAGGGCGACTTCCCGATCATCATCAAGCAGTACAACGGCCTCAACGAGATCGTGCTCGACCACCATCCGCTCGATGTGGTCGGCTGGGACGGACAGTTCTATCCCTGGGCGTTCAACATCCACGACTTCGAGCCCATCGTCGGCAAGGTCCATCAGCCGCCGCCGGTGCATCAGACCTTCCAGGGCGACGGTTTCGTGATCTGCTCGTTCTGCCCGCGGCCGTATGACTTCCATCCGCAGGCGATTCCCGCGCCGTACAACCATTCGAACGTGGACTCCGACGAGGTGCTGTTCTACGCCTCGAGCGAGTT
>PNKF01000169.1 GCA_013822285.1 Gemmatimonas sp. | reverse complement strand
GTCGTCTTCGGCGGATGGCTCACCGTCCCCTCGCCGCGCACGCTCGCCGGCACCTGGATGAGCGCGACCAAGCCGGGCCAAGGCACGCGCAACGACGGGCGCTGGGAGAACGCCGAGTTCGACGCCGCCGTCACCGCCGGACTCAGCACGATGGATCGCGACGAGGCGAGGCGCGCGTTCTCGCGGGCCTACCAGACCATCGCCGACGACGTGCCCGCGCTCTTCCTGTACGAGCCGCGCATCGTCGCCGCCGTGCACCGTCGCCTCACCGTGCCCGCATGGCGCCCCGACGGCTGGTGGCGCACGCTGCACGAGTGGTCGGTGGATCCCGCGCAGCGCCTGCCGCGCGACGCGCGACCCGCCAACTGAGGATGATCCGCGCGTGACGCGCGTCCTCGTCGTACGGCTCGCCCAGGCGCTGGCCGTCATCGGCATCGTCGTCACGCTGTGCTTCGCGCTCATTCGACTCGCTCCCGGCGATCCCTTCTTCGCCGCGCTCGACCAACCGGGCGTCCCACCGGAGACCGCCGCGGCCATGCGCGAGGCCTTCGGCTACGATCGCCCGCTGCACGAGCAGTACCTGCGCTTCGTGAGCAACCTCGCACGCGGCGATCTCGGCTTCTCGCACTCGCGCAGTCGTCCGGTCAGCGAAGTCATCGCCGCACTGCTCCCGAACTCGTTGCTGCTCTCGGGCACGGGGCTGCTGCTTGGCACCGTGTTCGGCGTGTCGATCGGCGCCTGGCAAGGCTGGCGCGCCGAGTCGCGCTGGGCGAGGGCCAGCGACCGCGCGCTGCTCGCGCTGTCGTCCATTCCGGAGTTCGTGCTGGCGCTGCTGCTCGCCATGCTCTTCGCGCTCGAACTCCGCTGGCTGCCGGTGAGCGGGATGCACGACGAAGGGATCAACGGCATCGTTGACGTGCTGCGACACCTGGTGCTGCCGGCCAGCACGCTGGCCATCATGGTTGGGGCAATCCTCGCGCGCCATCAGCGCGCCGCCATGCGCGAGCTGCGCGATGCCGAGTTCATTCGTGCGGCGCGGGCCAGCGGCATCCCGGAACGCCGCGTGCTGTTCCGCCATGCGCTGCGCAATGCCAGCGCGCCCGTCCTCACCGTGCTCGGTGTCATGCTAGGCGCCGTGGCCGGCGGCACGGTGCTGATCGAGCGCGTCTTCGATTGGCCTGGCATGGGACGCGCCGTCGTCGAAGCCGTCGGCCAGCGCGACTATCCGTTGGTCGTCGGCGCGGTCATAGTCACCAGCATCGCCGTCACGCTGGCGACCGTGCTGGCGGATCTCGCCGTTGCTTGGGCGAATCCGCGCCTCCGGAACCGCCTCTGATGCGCGCGCTGCGTCTGCCGCTTGGCATTCTCGCCGGCTTCGCGCTGGCCGCGCTCCTCGCGCCGTTGCTCGCGCCCTACGATCCGATCGCGCATCTCGATCCACTCGGCAGCGCGCTGCAGGCCCCGAGTGCCGCGCACTGGATGGGCACCGATCCGTATTCACGCGACGTCCTCTCCCGGCTGCTCTTTGGCGCACGCGCCTCACTGGGCATCGCGACCCTGGCCGTAGCGGTGGCGCTGTCGCTGGGCACCCTCGTCGGCGCGGTGGCCGCGGTACGCGGCGGCTTCATCGACGCGCTGCTCATGCGCTGCACCGATGCGATGCTCGCCATTCCGCGCCTCTTGTTGTTGCTGCTCGTCGTTGCCGCCTCGGGGCCGCTGCCGCCAGCGGCGCTCGCCGCCGTCCTCGGCGCCACGGGCTGGATGAGCGCGGCGCGGCTCGTGCGGCAAGAGACACGCCGCTTGCTCGCCACCGAACACGTGAAGGCGGCAATCGCGCTTGGCGTCCCACGTCGCACCCTGTGGCGCGGTCACATCCTGCCTGGCCTGCTGCCCACCCTCGGCGTCGCGGCGACCGTCGCGTTCGCCGCCGCGCTGCCGCTCGAGGCCGCACTGAGCTTCCTCGGACTTGGGGTCGCGCCTCCGCATGCGAGTTGGGGCAACATCATCCTCGAGGCGGAGGGTCGCCTGCTGCGCGCCTGGTGGCTGGTGCTCTTCCCGACGCTCGCCATCGTCGGCGCCACGCTCACCGCCAACCTGCTCGCCGAGCGCGTGAGCATGCGTCGTGAGGACGCCGCGTGACGGCAACGCTTGCCATCCGCGCGCTCAGCGTCGAGACCACGGATCCGACGCCGCGGCGCCTGCTCGACGATCTGTCGTTCACCTTGGCAGCGGGCTCCAGCGTCGGCATCGTCGGCCGCTCAGGCGCCGGCAAGAGCACGATTGGCAACGCCATCCTCGACCTACTGCCGCGCGGGCTTCGCCGCACGCCAAGCTCGCGTATCCTGCTCGGCGACGAAGATCTGACGGCGCTCGGCGCCGAGTCGATGCGCGAAGTCCGGGGCCGCCGCATCGCGATGGTATTCCAAGAGCCACTGAGCGCACTCGATCCGGCCATGCGCGTCGGTCGGCAACTTACGGCGGCACTCGAAGCCCACGGCGTCGCGCGCGGCGCCGAGGCCACGGAGCGCGCGATCGTGATGCTCGACCGCGTCGGCATCCGCGATGCCGCGCGCAGCGCCCGACGCTTCCCGCACGAACTCTCCGGCGGCCAGCGCCAACGCATGCTGCTCGCGCTGGCCCTGATGCTCGAGCCCGAAGTGCTCATTGCCGACGAACCGACCACCGCGCTCGACGTCACCCTGCAGGCGCAGCTGCTCGATCTGCTCGACGATCTCCGCCGCGACCTCGGCACGACGCTGCTGCTCATCTCGCACGACCTCGCCGTCGTCGGCGAGCGTTGCGAGCGCGTGCTCGTGCTCGAGCAAGGCCGGCTCGTCGATGATGGACCGTCGGAGCGCATCGTGGCCGAGCGATCGGCGCGGGCGAGCGGTGCCGCGGCGGTGGCGCGCGCGCGGGCCGTTCGACCGACCGACCCCGATGGCACGCCACCCGACGTGCCGCTGGTCGCCGCCGACGCGCTCTCCGTGCATTTCCTCACGCCATCGCGGCTCTTCCAGCGCCCCGAAGTGCCGGTGCACGCCGTCGACGGGGTCACCTTGGCCATCGGCCGCGGCGAGTGCGTCGGGCTCGTCGGCGAAAGCGGCTGCGGCAAGAGCACGCTCGCCCGCACCTTGCTCGGACTTGAGGCACCGAGTGCCGGCACGGTCACCGTGCTCGGGCGTCGCCTTGATGTGCAGGACCGCGTGATGATGCGCGCGTTGCGCCGCCGTCTCCAACTCGTGCCGCAGGATGCCGGCGCGTCGCTCACGCCGCAGCGCACGGTGCGCTCGCTGCTCGTGGAAGCACTGGAAGTGCACGGCCACACGCCGGGCGCAGCGGCGCAGCGCCGCGCCGAGCAGTTGCTGCAGGAGGTCGGGCTCGACCCCGCGCTCGGGGCCCGGCGACCGGGCGCGCTCTCGAGCGGCGAGCGCCAGCGCGTGGCGATCGCGCGCGCCTTGGCGCCGCAGCCCGATCTCCTGGTCTGCGATGAACCCGTGGCGAACCTCGACGCCGCCGCGCGCGAACCGTTGCTCGCGCTGCTCGACCGCTTGCGTGACGAGCGCGGCCTCGCCCTGCTGCTCATCTCGCACGATCTCGGCGTGGTGCGCCGTCTCGCCTCGCGCGTCGCCGTGATGTACCTGGGCCGCATCGTCGAGCAGGGCAACGCGGCGCAGGTGCTCGACGCGCCGGCCATGCCGTACACCCAGTTGCTGCGTGCCGCCGTGCCCACCGGGCGGCCACGGCGCTCGCACAGCGGTGGCGGCGAGTTGCCCGCACCCCTTGCCGTTCCGGCGCAGGGATGTCCATTTCATCCGCGATGCACGCTGCCCTTGAAAGACGAGGGCTGTCTGAGCGAGCGTCCAGTGTTGCGCGCGGTCTCCGCTGATCCCGACGGCCACCAAGTGGCCTGCCCGAAGGTCTCTCTCCCCCCGAGCCCATGACCCCAAGTCCCAAGTCCGACGCCACGACGCCCGTCACGCCGGCGCTCGCGCCGTACGTGAACGACACGCGCTTCTTCGGCCACCCGCGCGGCCTCTCCACGCTCTTCACGACGGAGATGTGGGAGCGCTTCTCGTACTACGGCCTGCGCCCGCTGCTCGTGCTGTTCATGGCCGCCGCCCTCAACGAAGGCGGCTTCGGCCTCGACCGCACGCAGGCCTCGGCCATCGTCGGCATCTATGCGGCGAGCGTCTATCTCGCCTCCCTGCCCGGTGGCTGGATCGCCGACCGCTGGCTTGGCCTGCGCCGTGCGATCCTCATCGGCGCGGCCTTGATTACCAGCGGCCACTTGGCCATCGGCGTCAGCGGCTTCGCCGGCGCGCGCGGCAAGCTCTTCTTCTTCATGGGCCTCGCGCTGATTGTATTGGGCACGGGCCTGCTCAAGCCGAACATCTCGGCGATCGTCGGCGACCTGTATCCGGAAGGTGGCGCGCGTCGCGACGCCGGCTTCTCGATCTTCTACATGGGCATCAACGTCGGGGCCTTCCTCGGGCAGTTGGTGACCGGCTTCCTCGGCGAGTCCGTCGGCTGGCACTACGGCTTCGGCGCCGCCGGCGTCGGCATGCTCTTCGGCTTCCTCTGGTTCTGGATGCGCGCCAAGGACACGCTTGGGCCCATCGGCGAGGACATCGTCCGCGACCCGGATCCCGCGGTGCAGGCCAAGCGCGTGGCGAACGTGAAGCTCGCCACCTACGCGGGCCTCGGGCTGATCGCGCTGGTGTTCGCGCTGGCCGCGCTCGGGGTGGTGAGCATCAACCCGCAGGTCGTCGGTCAGTACATGACCTTCGTGCTCGTCGGTCTCGCGGTGGCCTTCTTCGCCACGGTGCTGCTCGCCGGCAATCTCACCAGCGACGAGAAGAAGCGCGTCGGCGTGATCTTTGTGCTCTTCGTCTTCGCCGCGATCTTCTGGGGCGCCTTCGAGCAGGCGCCGACCTCGCT
>PNKF01000168.1 GCA_013822285.1 Gemmatimonas sp. | reverse complement strand
GGCGATTATTGGACTTTGCCCGACTAGCAGGGCTCGCTGGACCGACTATCTTTCGAGGGTATGCCCAGTACCCTCCCGCTCGTGACTGACGCCCGTGTTGCCGCCGCCGAGACGCTCGCCGATCTCCGCAGCGGCCTCTTGCTCGATGCTGCCTTCGACAGACGTGCATCAGAACTCGATGCACGCGACCGCCGGTGGACGCAGGAGCTCGTGTGGGGCATGCTGCGGAAGCGCGGCTGGATCGACCATCTACTCGCGCCGCGCGTGCGCGGTGGCATCGCACGGCTCGACGCCGACCTCGCCGACTTGCTGCGCCTTGGCGTGCATCAGCTCTTCCACATGGGCAGCGTGCCGGCCTATGCGGCCATCGCGCAGACGGTGGAACTCGCGAAGCAGCGGCACGGCATGGGCGCGAGCAATCTCGTGAACGCCGTGCTGCGCCGCCTGGACCGCGAGCGCGATGCCTTGGGCGCCGAGTTGCCGACGGATCCCGTCGAAGCGCTGGCCATCGAGTACTCGCACCCGCGTTGGCTCGTGGCGCGCTGGGTCGCGCGTTGGGGCGCCGACGAGACGCGCGCGTTGCTCGAAGCCAACAACCAGGAGGCGCCGTTGATCGTGCGTCCCTGGGGCGTGGTGCGCGAGCAGCTCGAAGCGATGCTCGAGAGCTCCGGGGTCGGCGTGAACGATGCGCCGCTGGTGGAGGATTCCATCACGCTGGCGCCGCGCACGGTGCTCACGGCACTGGGCGCGTTCCAGCAGGGCAACTGCTTCGTGCAGGATCCTGCGGCGACGCTGGTGACGCGCTACGCGGCGGTGCCAGCCGGTGCGGAGGTCGCGGACCTCTGCGCCGCACCTGGCGGCAAGTCCGTCGAGCTGTCGCGCACGGCCAAGCACGTGACGTCGGCGGACTCCAACGAAGCGCGTATCAGCCGAATCATCGATACGATCGGCCGCTTGGACCTGCAGAACGTCGATGCCGTCGTCGCCGACGCGCGCGATGGCACGCTGGGGCAGTTCGACGTGGTGCTCGTGGACGCACCCTGCACGGGCACGGGCACGTTCCGCCGCCATCCGGACGCGCGCTGGCGTCTGCGCACCAGCGATCTCGCCGTGATGTCGGCCACGCAGCGCGCGATCCTGCGCGGCGCCGCGAAGAACGTGAAGCCGGGCGGGTTGCTCGTGTACTCGACCTGCTCGATGGAACCGGAGGAGAACGACGCACAGGTGGAGTCGTTCCTCGCCGATCATCCGGGCTGGACGCTGGAGCCGCCGCCGGCTGGCGCGGTGCCGGACGCAGTGCTCGACGCGGGGCGTCTGCGCGTGTTGCCGCAGCGCCACGGTGCGGACGGTTCGTTTGCGGCGCGCCTGCGCCGAGGAGATTCGTAATGCCTGCGAAGTCCGTGCGCATCGCGCCGTCGCTGCTCTCCGCGGACTTCGGCAAGCTGGCCGAAGACCTCGCGATGCTCGAGGCGGGCGGTGCCGACTGGCTGCACGTGGACGTGATGGACGGTGTGTTCGTGCCGAACCTCACCTTCGGCGCGAAGGTGATCGAGACCTGCAAGAAGCTCACGAAGCTGCCGCTGGACTGCCACCTGATGGTGGTCGAGCCCGAGAAGTACTTCGACAGCTTCGTGAAGGCCGGCGCGGACACGATCACGATCCACGTAGAAGCGGCGCCGCACCTGCACCGTCAGGTGATGCGCATCAAGGAGCTCGGCGCCAAGGCTGGCGCGACGCTGAATCCGAGCACGTCATTGGAGACGCTGCGCGAGGTCGCTGCCGACTTGGACCTGCTGCTGATCATGAGCGTGAACCCCGGCTTCGGCGGACAGAAGTTCATCGAAGGTTCGGTCAGCAAGATTGCGCGTGCCCGGCAGCTGCTCGACGAGACGCGTTCGCGGGCGTTGCTGGAAGTAGATGGCGGCATTGCGCGCGAGACGATCACGGCCTGCTGGCGCGCCGGCGCGGATACCTTCGTGGCCGGCAATGCGATCTTCTCGGCGAAGGACCCTGTGGCCGAGATCGCCGCCCTGCGTGCGCGCTGCGCGGAGCAGGCGTGAACCGGAACTTCCAGTGGGTGATCGTCGGCGCGCTGGTGGCGCTGGTCGGCATCGGGCTCTACACGGCCAAGGACCAGCTGGCCGCGGAGCTGTTCCCGGTGAAGATCGGGAACGCCGCGCCGAACTTCCAGGCGAACCCGATGGCGCCTGGCTCGGTGGCCAAGACGATCGCCGACTACAAGGGCGAAGTCGTGCTGCTGAACATCTGGGCGACCTGGTGTGGGCCCTGCCGCGTCGAGATGCCGGCCATCCAGCGCCTCGAGGAGCAGCTCGGCCCCAAGGGCCTGCGCGTCGTCGCGGTGAGCGTAGACGTCGCGGGAATGGAGAACGCGATCAACACGTTCACCGAGGAGATGAAGCTGAGCTTCGAGATCCTCCACAATCCCGAGGGCGACATCCAGCGCGGCTATCAGACGACGGGCGTGCCGGAGACGTTCATCATCGGCCGCGACGGCCGGATCCGTCGGCGTGTGATCGGGGCGCCGATGGGTGCCGAGGCCTGGGACTCGCCGGCGAGCATCGCCTACCTCGAGCGACTGCTCGCGGAGCCGCGGCCGCAGTGATCGACGTGCGACGCGACTTGCCGCGTCGCGCCGCGGGCTCACCCATGCGCATCCTCGCCCTCGAGACTTCCTGCGACGAAACCTCAGCCGCCGTGCTGAGCGGCAGCGCGTCGGCCCCGACGCTCGAGTCGCTGGTGATCCTCTCGCAGGACGTGCACACGGTGTTCGGCGGCGTGGTGCCGGAGATCGCCTCGCGTGAACACCTGACGGCCATCGTGCCGGTGACGGAACGCGCGCTGGCTGACGCAGGCACGACGCTGGACGGCATCGACGCCATCGCGGTGACGCATGCACCGGGATTGGTCGGTGCGTTGCTCGTGGGTGTGAGCTACGCGAAGGCGCTAGCCGCTGCGGCAGGCAAGCCCGTCATCGGCGTGCATCACATGGAAGGGCATCTCTTCGCGACGGTGCTCGAGCATCCGGATGCGACGCCTCCCTTCACGGCGCTGCTCGTCAGCGGTGGACACACCTTGCTGCTCGACGTGGCCGCGTGGGGCGAGTATCGACTGCTTGGCCGCACACGCGACGATGCAGCGGGCGAGGCCTTCGACAAGGCCGCCAAGCTGCTCGGCCTTCCCTACCCCGGCGGCCGGCATCTCGAGCGCCTTGCGCGCGACGGCGACCCCAAGCGGCATCGCTTCACGAAGCCGATGCTCAACGCCGGCCAGAAGCTTGGCGACGCCGACTACTACGACGTGTCGTTCAGTGGTCTCAAGACCGCCGTGCTGCTCGCCACGAAGCAAGCCGCAGACCTCGAGGCCGAGAAGCCGCACATTGCCCGCGGATTCCAGGACGCGCTGGTCGGCACCTTGGTGGCCAAGACCATCCGCGCCGCCAAGGTCCACGGCCGCAAGAAGATCGTGCTCGGCGGTGGCGTGGCCTGCAACGGCGCGTTGGTGGATGCCATGCGCAGCGAGGCGAAGAAGTTCGGAGCCGCCGTGTTCGCCCCGACGCCACGCCTCGCCACCGACAACGCCGCAATGATCGGCGCGGCGGCCTTGTTCCGTCTGGAGCGGGGCGAGCGCAGCGAAGCCACGTTTAACGCCCATAGCTCCATGCCGATCCCAGGCATGGTCACCACTGGCTAGAGACTTGCCCGACCGCAGCTGTAAGAGCGTAGTTTCTTCCATCTCATATCTCACATCTTACATCTGATGTTCACCCACATTCCCTTCGCCTACGACCTCGGCCCGCTGCAGCTCACCGGCTTCGGCCTCGCGATGCTGCTGGCGTTCGTGATCGGGCAGATGGTCGCCAGCGAGAACCTCGAGGCGCGCGGGTTCGACAGCGAGATCATGGGTGACGTCACGGTGGCGGCGGTGGTCGGCGGCTTGCTCGGCGCGAAGCTCTACTACGCCATCCTCGTGGGTGACATCTCGGCGATCTTCAGCCGCGCCGGCTTCGTGTTCTGGGGCGGCTTGATCGGCGGCATCGTCGCGACGGCGGGCACGATCCTCTACAAGAAGCAGAGCTTTGCGCAGATTTCCGATGCGGCGGCGCCGGGCCTCGCCGCGGCGTACAGCGTCGGGCGTTCAGGCTGCTGGGCCGTGGGCGACGACTACGGCCGTCCCTGGGACGGTCCGCTTGCCGTGGCCTTCCCCGACGGCGCGCCGCCGAGCACCGTGGACAATCTCGTGGCCTTCGGCGCGAAAGGACTCGACGGCATGCCGGGCAACCAGGTGCTGGCCGTGCACCCGACGCAGCTCTACGAGACGGCGATGGGTCTCGTGATGTTCTTCATTCTGTGGCGCATGCGCGACCACAAGCATGCGGCGGGCTGGCTGTTCGGCGCCTACTGCGTGCTGGCGGGTCTCGAGCGCTTCATCGTCGAGATCTTCCGCGCGAAGGACGATCGCTTCTTCGGTCCGTTCACGATGGCGCAGATGATTGCGATCGGCTTCGCGCTGGGCGGTGTGGCCTGGATGGCGATGCGGTCGCGCGTCGGTCCGGGACGTCCGGCGACGCAGGCCGCGTAGTCGCGCGGACTCCCGAGTCGCGCAGCCTGCGCAGTCTCGCGGGCTGCCTAGTCGCGCTCGAGGACGACCACCGCTCCGGCGATGTCGTCCGTGTGACTCAGCGTGAGATGCACGCGCGTCACGCCGAGTTCCTTGGCCCGCGCCTCGGCGCGCCCGAAGAACGCCAGCACCGGCGGGCCTTCGTCGCCGCGCCGCACCTCGGCTTCCTTCCAGCCGATCAGCTTGGCGTCGTCGCTGCCCGTGAGCGCCTTGAACACGGCTTCCTTGGCCGCGAGCCGCGCCGCGAGATGCATGGCGGGCCGCGCACGCGCGAGCGCGTACTCCTGTTCGTGCGGCGTGAA
>PNKF01000167.1 GCA_013822285.1 Gemmatimonas sp. | reverse complement strand
CTGTGGTCGCGCGGCGCCGTGCAGAACCACCTCGGCGCCTTCGGCTTCAGCGGCGACGAAGTGTTCCGCGAGATCGGCACGCTCTCCGGCGGCGAGCGCGCGCGCATGGCGATGGCGCTGATCACGCTCTCGCACGCCAACCTGCTCGTCTTCGACGAACCGACCAATCACCTCGACGTCGAGAACATCGAAGCGCTCGAAGACGCACTCGACGAGTACGAAGGCACCGTGCTGCTCGTGAGCCACGACCGCGCGTTCCTGCGGGAAGTCGCCACCCGCGTCTGGGCCTTCGAGGGCAGCCGCCTCGTGGACTTCGATGGCAGCTTCGTCGAGTGGGAAGAGTCCAAGCTCAGCAAGGCGCAGCTTGTCGCAAAGCAGGAGGCGCAGGCCGCCGAGCTGCGCAAGCAAGCCGAGAAGGAGAAGGCCAAGCAGAACGCCAGCAAGCAGGCCGACCAGCATGCGACGCAGCGCGCCAAGAAGCAGGCGGCGGCGGACGCCGAGGCCGCGGTGCAGCGCTGGGAAGCGCGGGTGACCGAGCTCGAGCAGCAGCTCGAGGACACGGACTTGTACGACGGCTCCCCCGAGGGCGTGCAAAAGGCTGCGCGCCTCGACCAGGAGCTGGCCAAGGCGCGCAAGGCGTTGGATGAGGCGATGGCGGCGTGGGCCGAGGCGGCGGACTAAGGTCCGTCGCTCGGCGCCGCCGGACGCTTAAGCGGCGCCGTAGTTCTTGATCGCCTGCTTCACCGCCATCCGCGCCGACACCTCGAGCTCGTACTCGACGGCGATCTCGCTGAGCTCCGCCGCCGTGTGCCGCTTCCGGCGCGTCGCGGCATCCGCGCTGGCGGCATAGCGGCGCCCGTACTCGCGACAGGCCATCCACAGGGCATTCGCGCGGTGCCACCAGTCCTCGGACTCCGCCCCGCGCCCCGCGGCCGCGATCTCCTCGTACGCAGCGGTGCGCGCGACCAACTGCGACTCGGCGAGATCCGCCATCCCCCACGCCGCCGCGAACTCCTGATCGTCCGCCGCGAGCTTGATCAGCGCCGCGATGCGCTCATGCTGATGGCAGCACTCCTGTGCCGCGCGGAAGAGCGCGTCGCCGGCGTCCTTCACCGGGTAGGCAGATGGCTTCGACGGACGGGGCGCGCTCTTGGACGGCATGGTGATGGCTCAGTGGGGGATGCAGACGGGGACAGCTGCAAGCTGTCCGGCCGTCCACAACGAATCAAGCGGCTACGCCTTCTTCCGCAGCAGCCCCGCCGACGCCAAGCTGAACACCAACACCACCGGCAGCGGCTCCAACGCCGTGAAGCCCATACGCACCAAGGCGTTGTTCTTGTACGTCTCCCAGAACTCCGCCTGTTCCGCCGCCTGCGTCGCCAGTTGCTCGGCCGTCGCTCCCGCCTCGCGGGCTCGCTCCAGCATCTGCGCCATGTACTTGTCACCGAAGTCCGGCAGGAAGTTCGTGTAGACGACTTCCCACGTGACGACGTAGCAGGCGACGGCAATCGCCGAGATCAGCAGGCCGACCTTGAAGGCCTGACCGAAACGGATGGCGCCGCCGCACTCGTTATCGCGGTACTGCCGGATGCCGAAGTAGATCATCAGAGACGCGAGGACCATCGAGGCATAGCCCACCGCCATGCCCGCGCCACCGCCGAGCTGGTCCTGAAAGGGCAGCGTCAGGACCAGCATCCCGGACATCACGACGCCGGCGATGAGGCCAAAGGTCAGCACGATCTTCCGCATACAGTCTCCAAGGGTTGGGTGCGGCGGCATCCTAGCCCAGCGGCTGCCTCCGGCGCGTCACCGAAAAGGGTGATTTTGGCCAGAAACCTGCGCTTTCATCAGTTCGCATGACGAAAAAGCGGCGGACTTGCCTCGCCGGAAGCCGTTCAGGGCACCAAGCGGAGCTCGCGTGCCCGCTGGATCGCCTGCGTCCGCCGTGCCGCGCCGAGTTTCTCCAGCACGCGGCTGGCATGCGTCTTCACCGTGTTCTCGCTTACGAAGGCCCGCTCAGCGATCTCCCGGTTGCTCAGGCCCTCTGCCATCAACGCCAGCATCTCCAGCTCGCGTGGCGTGAGGCCCAGCGCGGCGACCTGTGCCTCGTCGCGCACGAAATCCGGCCCCACCGGCACCAAGACCTCGCGGACTTCGATCTGCTTTCGCGTGAGCTTCAGCCCCAACCAAATCCCCAACCCTGCGAAGATCGCGGCGACCAACCCGCCATAGATCTCGAAGGAGTGTTGCATCACCAGCCACTTGTACTCGATTAGCTGCAGCAACGCGGTGCAGAGGCCGGCGACGAGTCCATAGATGAGGACTTTGCGGGTCATCGGATCGTTCCCGCTCGCACGAACATCGGCCAGACCACGTCGCGCTGCGGCGCTGCGCCCCAGGCGTCCCGCACCGCCCTCTCGAACGCGAGCACCGAACCCTCTCCGCCCGCCTTCAGCAGACGCTGCGTCGCACTCCACGAACGGTGGAACCCGAGATACTGCTCCACCGACATCGCGACGCGAATCTCGAACGGCGGCGCCTCCACCTCGACGATCGGCAACATCATCGAACGGTAGCCCTCGCGGATCAAATGATGCTCAGGCGCCCAATGATCGGCACAGGTGACGTCGTGGTAGTGCCTGGTGATGGCATCGACCTCGGGCATCACCGTGCTGTGCACGTACGCGAAGGCCGCGAAGAATCCGCCCGGTACCATGACCCGTTGTACCTCTGCGAAGAACGACGGCAGATCGAACCAGTGCAGCGCCTGCCCCACGGCCACGAGCTGCGTGGACTGCGCGGGTAGTCCGGAGTCGTATGTGGCCACGCGATAGGTCACGCGCGCATGCGCCGGCGCCGCGGCGAGTTGCTCCGCGCTCGGATCCGTCGCCAGCACGGCATCGAAGTGCGACGCCAGTGCGCAGGCAACCTGACCGTTGCCCGTGCCGACGTCCCACGCCTGCGCGCGGCCGGGTGCCATGCTCCGCAACCACGCGAAGAGCTCCGACGGATACGTCGGCCGGAACGCGGCGTACGTCGACGCGTGTCCGCTGAACAGGTGCGCGAAGCTGCGCGAGGCCGCGTCCCCCGAGCCGACGCCAGCCGTCACGCCGTCGCTCACGGCTGCGGGTCCGCCCCGACGATGGCCAGCATGCGACCATCCGCGCTTAGGGCCAAGCGCGAAACGCCACGAACCCCGCGTGACCGCAAGTCCACGAAAGTCTCGAGCCTCCCCTCGTACCAGCGGTACAGCACTTCATTCCCGCTGATGATCGCGCTGCCATCCGGAAGCCACACATGGTACTCGGCACCGCGCGGCAGCGAGAGAATGCGCCGCACGCCGCGCGTCCGCACGTCTACTTCACCGAGCACGGCGGTGTCGCCGTGGAAATGCACGAAGGTGAAGGCCTCGCGCCCCGGCACACGCGCGAAGGCGCGCCCGATGCCCCGGGCCAAGGTGTCCACGCGTTCCGTCTGCGGATTCATGAGCACCAGCGCATTCGCATCGCGAGGCGTCGGCTGGCTGAGCACGAATCCCCCGATGTTGCCGAGCCCCACCCACACGTGGTAGCCCACCGGCTTGAGCGCGGGGACGATCGCGCGCTGCGGCACGCCGTTCCAGTCGTAGGCCCAGAGGCGCTGCGTCGAGTCCGCCTCGACGACGATCGCGCTGAACCCGTTGCCGTCAGGCATCGGCGTGGGTGAATACTCCTGCTCGACTTGCGTGCGCGTCACCTGTTGCAGCGCGCGGCCGCTGAGGACGGCGCGCCAAGTGTCCGCGCGACCATCATCGCCGATGCGCGTGAACAGCAGCGCGAGTCCGTCGGGGGTGAACTGCGGCTGATTGTCGTAGCCCGCACGCTGCGTCACGTTGCGCAGGTCGCCCAGCGACAGCGCCGATCCACTGCCACGCAGCTCGCCGACCCAGATGTCCGTGCCACCCTGCGCACCGAGCGCCGTCGCCAGCGCCAATGAGCCTACCGCCACACAGATCGCGCGCATCGCCATCGCCTCCGTAAAGGTCAAACCGCCGGCAACACGACGCCGCGGCACTCACCCAATCCGATCCGCACCGCGCCCGGCTTCTCGCACCAGCCGCGCACGATGACCTCGTCGCCGTCCGCCAAGAACGCACGCGTCTCGCCGTTCGGGAGCGTCAACGGCTCTGCGCCGCGCCAGGTGAGCTCGAGCAGGCAGCCGCGCGATTCCTTCGTGGCGCCGCTCACCGTGCCGCTGGCAATCAGGTCACCCGGGCGCAGGTTGCAGCCATTGCTCGCGTGATGTGTCAGCATCTGGCCCAGCGTCCAGTACATCCGCGTGAAGTCGCCGTGCGAGATTCGCACCGGCGCCGCAGCGGCCTCGCGCATCCTCGCCGTCTGCAGCCAGACCTCGAGCGTGATGCCGAAACCGCCCGCACGCTCATTGCGTGCATCCTGCAGGTACGGCAGCGGCTGCGGATCGTCGGCGTCACGCGCGCGCGCCGGCACGCGGAACGGTGCCAGCGCATCGAGCGTCACCACCCACGGACTGACGCTGGTCGCGAAGTTCTTCGCCAGGAACGGCCCGAGCGGCTGGTACTCCCACGCCTGCACATCGCGCGCCGACCAGTCGTTCACCAGCACCAGCCCCGCGATGTGCTGCTCCGCGTCCGCCAAGGGAATCGCGTGTCCCATCGCGTTGCCGCCAGCGATGAACGCGCCCACCTCCAGCTCGTAATCCATGCGCGCGCTCGGGCCCCAGACCGGCGGACCTTCCGGCTTCGCGCTCGTCTGTCCGTGCGGACGCTTCACCGAAGTGCCACTCACGACCAGCGAGCTCGCGCGACCGTGATAGCCGATCGGCACGTGCTTGTAGTTCGGCAACAGCGGATTGTCCGGCCGGAACATCGAGCCCACGTTCGTCGCGTGGTCGATGCTCGCGTAGAAGTCGGTGTAGTCCCCGAC
>PNKF01000166.1 GCA_013822285.1 Gemmatimonas sp. | reverse complement strand
TGCGTTCATGAAGCCGGTGACGCCGAACGAGAAGCTCGCCGCCGTCGTCGGCGCTGCGCCGCTGCCGCGCACCGAGCTGACCAAGAAGCTCTGGGCGTACATCAAGAAGAACAACCTGCAGGACAAGAAGAACCGCCGCATGATCAACGCCGACGACAAGCTCAAGGTCGTCTTCGGCGGCAAGGGTCAGGTCTCGATGTTCGACATGACCAAGCTCGTCTCGAAGAACCTCAAGTAATCTCGGGGTCTTTGGCAGACCGGAGGGGCGCGCCGCGAGGCGCGCCCCTCTCGTTTTCGGGCCCGTCCGGGGCGAGATTCCCCGTATGGCAAGCAAGAAGCGCGGCGCGAAGGCCGCCCCGAAGAACGTGGTCGCTGCCGCCCGCGAGGGCGGCGGCGCGAAGTTTGACGCGCGGAAGTTCTGGGAGGGCTTCAAGTCGATCGCGGCGACGCTGGCGATCTTCCTGCTCCTGCGGACCTTCCTCATCGAGGCCTATCGCATTCCCTCGGGCTCGATGATCCCGTCGATGCTGATCGGCGACTGGCTCTTCGTGAACAAGCTGCGCTACGGCCCGCACGTGCCGTTCACGGACATCAACCTGCCGGGCTACGCCGACCCGCAGCGCGGCGAGATCATCGTGTTCGTCTCGCCGCTGCAGATCGACCAGCCGGAAGATCCGACGCCGATCCTCGTGAAGCGGCTCATCGGCATGCCGGGCGACACGATCTACTCGCGCGCGGGCGTGGTGCACGTGAACGGGGCGCCGCAGCGCCTCGGCTTCCAGACGGCCGACCACTCGGGCGCGCCGGGTGACGAGTGGCATCCGCTCTTCGAGTGGCAGAAGCGCATCGCCTTGGATTCGTCGCGCTTCGGGCCGGCGCCGGCGCGCCCCACGCTCGACGATTGGGGCCCGCTGGTCATTCCCGAGGGCTACTTCTGGATGATGGGCGACAACCGCTACCAGTCGAAGGACTCGCGCTACTGGGGCATCGTGCCGCGCAAGAACGTGCGCGGCAAGCCGCTGTTCGTGTACTACTCGTGGAACGCCGACGACTCCGACCGGCCGTTGCCGTTCTTGACGGACATTCGCTGGTCGCGCATCGGGCACGTGTTCAAATGATCCAGGCCAATCGGACGCCGCTGGTCGTCGGAGTGCTCGCGGTCGCTGCCATCGCGGGGATGCTGATCTTCTCGGCGGTCCGTCCGCCGGTCGAAGCCGCGGCAGTCGCCGCCGCCGCGGATGTCGAATACCTCACGCCCTTCGGCAAGCCGACGCGGCCGTTCTCACCCGCCGTCCGCGTCGGGGACGTGATCTTTCTCGCGGGACAGATCGGGACCGACGCGTCGGCCAACGGCGGGCTGATCGCCGGCGGCATCGAAGCCGAGACGCGACAGACGATGGAGAACATCAAGCGCACGGTCGAGGCGGTGGGCTCGTCGATGGACAGGATCGTGAAGTGCACGGTGATGATGGCCGACATGGCCGAGTGGGACCGCATGAACGTCGTGTACCGTGAGTTCTTCCCCGAGGACCGCCTGCCGGCGCGGTCGGCGTTCGGCACCTCGGGGCTCGCGCTGGGTGCGCGCGTCGAGATCGAATGCATCGCGACGCGCTGAGCTGAGGTCAGCCGATGCCGCTGCTGCGCCCCACCGCCGTGCTCAGCCTCGAGGACATCGAGGCGCTGGAGAAGCCTGGGCTCTGGCGACGGTTGGGCCTGTCGTTGCCGGCGATGGCGATTCTCACCGGGGCGAGCCTGCGCATGTACCGCGCGCTGGTGCTGACCTTCGGGTGGAGCGACTCCTGGCTGTGGATCGGCGGCACGTTCATCGGCGGCGCGATGATCCTGTTCTTCATGGCGACGCTGCATCTGGGCAACTATCCCGTGAAGGCCTGGTGGTGGCGGACGCCGGTGTTCGCGCTGGTCGAGGCGGGGACGGAGATCCTGGTGTCGCTGGTGTTGACGTATCTCGGGCTGGAGGTGGTGGGCTCGATGCAGGCGACGTTCGAGGACTGGCAGGTGACGTCGCTGCGGACGCTGTTCTTCCGGTTTGCGGGCATCTCGCTGTTCGCGCTGGTGCTCGCGGTGGTGTCCACGGTGGTTCGATGGCTTCTGCTCAAGAAGCGTGAGGTGACGCATACATGAACGGCTTTGCCACAGAGGCACGGAGGCACGGAGGATTGCGTGGCGTCATCGTCGGCCTCGCGCTGTGCGCCTTGCCGTTGCTGACGCTCGCACCTCGAGTCGCGGCGCAGCAGCGGCCCTTCGGGACCCTGCGCGAGCAGGCGGTGCTGCAGCAGGCGTGGTTGGAGAAGCGCCTGAAGACGGTGTTGCCGGCGGTGATGCGCCGGCATGGCGTGGACGCCTGGGTGATTCCCATGCGCGAGTACAACCACGATCCGATGTTCTCGTCGCTGGTGGCGCCGGAGACCTTCGCGGCGCGGCGGCGGACGATCTACGTGTTCTTCGACAAGTGCGCGGCCGGCGGGCGCACGGATCCGGGCGACGGCAGCTGCGTGGAACGCATCGCGCTGGGTGGCACCTCGCAGGGCGGGCTCTACGACGCGCGCCGCGCGATGGCGGCGGTGGACGCCGGCGCCGAGGCGCGGCAGGCGGAGCTGGTGGGGGCGGAGCAGTGGAACGCGCTCAAGGCCGTGCTCGAAGAACGCAATCCGCGAAAGGTCGCGATCAATGTGTCGCGCAACTTCGCGTTCTCCGACGGCCTCACGGCGGGCGAGCGCGACGGCATGAGCGAGGCGCTCGGCGCCACGTGGATCTCGCGCTTCACCAGCAATGACGCATTGGCGCTGGATTTCATCGCCACGCGGCTGCCCGAGGAGGCGGAGTTCTACGCCAAGCTGCAGGAGCTGGTGTGGACGCTCACGCAGCGGATGTTCTCCAGCGAAGCCATCACGCCGGGCGTGACGCGCACGAGTGACCTCGTGTGGTGGTGGCGTCAGCAGGTGAACGACCTCGGACTCGGTACCTGGTTCCAGCCCAGCATCAGCGTGCAGCGGCGCGGCGTGAGTGCGGCGCAGCTGGGCGAGGATCCGATCATCCAGCGCGGCGACGTGCTGCACTGCGACGTGGGCATCACGGCGTTGGGGCTCAACACGGACACGCAGCACAACGCCTACGTGCTGATGCCGGGCGAGAGCGAACCGCCGGCCGGCTTGCAGCGCGCGCTGCGCAACGCGAATCGCCTGCAGGACATCACGATGGAGGAGCTGCGCCCGGGGCGCAGCGGCAACGCGATCCTCGCGGCGTCGCTCTCGCGCATGCGCGCCGAGGGCCTGAACGGCACGCTGTACTCGCATCCGATTGGCATGCACGGCCACGGAGCGGGCGCGCTGATCGGTCGCTGGGACGCGCAGGAGGGCACTGGGCCGCAGGGCGAGCCGCTGGTGATCCCGAACATGTGGTACTCGATCGAACTGCAGGTGACCACGCCGGTGCCCGAGTGGGGCAACCAGCCGGTGCGGATGGCGCAGGAGGAAGACGCGATCATCGGCCCCGATGGCCGCAGCCGCTGGGCCCTGCGGCGGCAGTCGAACCTTTTCCTCGTGAAGTGAGTTTGTGGCACGTATGCGCAAAGGCAAGAAGGAGCTGATCGTCGTCGGGGACCGCGTCCTCATCCGGATCGAGGAGGGCGAGGAGCGCTCGAAGGTGGGGTTGTACCTGCCGGCCACGGCCGTGGACAGCCAGGCGGTGCAGGGCGGGCGTATCGTCGCCACGGGTCCCGGGACGCCGCTGCCGGAAGTGACCGATCACCTGGATGAGCCCTGGCGCATCACCGGCCAGAAGGAAACGCGGCACATCCCGATGCAGGCGCAGGTCGGCGACTATGCCCTGTTCTTTCGCAAGGCGGCCGTAGAAATCACGTTCGAGAACGAGCGCTACCTCGTGGTGCCTCAGGCGGCGTTGCTGGCCCTGAGCCGCGAATAGGCCTCACCAGACCCATACGGAGAGACACTGATGATGTACGACGAACGGTTCATTGGTCCCATGCGCCAGGAAATCGCCCAGCTCGGCGTCGCGGAGCTGAAGTCGGCCCAGGCGGTGGACGACGCCTTGAAGGGCACCAAGGGCACGCAGCTGATGGTGGTGAACTCGATGTGCGGCTGCGCGGCGCGCAACATGCGCCCGGCGGTGGCCATGGCCCTCAAGCACAGCGTGACGCCGGACCACAAGTTCACGGTGTTCGCCGGGAACGACGTCGACGCCACGCGCCAGGCGCGCTCGTACTTCACGGGCTTCGCCCCGAGCTCCCCGAGCATCGCGCTGCTCAAGGACGGCAAGCTGGTGCACATGATCGAGCGCTGGCAGATCGAAGGGCGCGCGGCCGAGCAGATCGCGCAGGACCTGACGGCGGCGTTCGACCAGCACTGCGCGCCGGCATCGGTGTAACCGCATTGCCACAGAGGCACTGAGGCACGGAGCCTTGCGTGCCGCGCGGATGGCCCGTTCTCGAAAGTGAATGCCTTGGGGGCTCGCGACGAAATCTCGTCGCGAGCCCCCAAGGCATTTCAGGTCGGATGCCTCGCAATCCTCCGTGTCTCTGTGCCTCCGTGGCAACGCGGCACGGAGACAGGGAGGGCCGCTATGCCTGCTTGATCCAGCGCATCAGCTCCTTGATGCTCGGACGCTTGCCGTACATGAGCAGGCCCACGCGGTAGATCCGCGCTGAGAGCCAAGTGACGAACGCGCAGGCCACCAGTAGGACCGCCAGCGAGCCGATGATCTCCCACGCCGGCACCGGCGACGCCGTCATGCGCATCGGCATGATGATGGGCGACGAGAACGGCAGCCAGCTCATCGTGTGCGCCAGTTGGCCGTCTGGGCTGGTCGCCACGGGCTGCACGAAGATGATGCTGAACACCAACAGCATCATCACCGGCTGTGCCGCCTGCTGCGCCTCTTCCAGCGAGCCGACCATCGCGCCGACGGCGGCGAAGAGCGTCGCGTAGAACGCGTAG
>PNKF01000165.1 GCA_013822285.1 Gemmatimonas sp. | reverse complement strand
CACCTTCAGCGACGGGTTCGTGAGCAAGCCGTAGCGGTAGAAGCGCTCGATGTCGTTGCCCTTGAACGTCGAGCCGTCGCCCCAGATGTTCACGTCGTCTTCGCGCATCGCGGCGACGAGCATCGTGCCCGTGACCGCGCGGCCCAGCGGCGTCGTATTGAAATACGTCTGCCCGCCCGTGCTCACATGGAAGGCACCGCTCTGGATGGCCGCGATGCCCTCAGCCACGAGTTCGTGGCGGCACTCGACCAAGCGCGCCTTCTCCGCGCCATAGGCCATCGCCTTGCGCGGGATCTCCTCGTAGTCGGATTCATCCGGCTGGCCGAGGTTGGCGGTGTACGCAAAGGGGATGGCGCCCTTGGCGCGCATCCAGTGAAGCGCAGCGGAGGTATCGAGGCCGCCGGAGAAGGCGATGCCGACGCGCTCGCCCTTGGGGAGCGCTTGGAGAATCGTGGCCATTGCGTGGGCTGCGGAGGTGGTACGGGGAACACCGAAAGATAACCCGCCCTCGCTCTTGCAGGACCGGCATCCGGCCTCCACCCTTCCCCCTCCCCACACCGGCCAGACGCACCATGCGCCCAACACTCCGCGGCTCCGCCTGCCTGCTCTCACTCGCGCTGCTGGGAGGCTGCGACAAGCCGTCCACGCCACGCGAGTACCTCTACGCGTGGACGGCGGCGGCCGACAGCACCCAGGCCGACTTCCTCGCCGTGATCGACGTGACCGACGGCTCGGCAACGGTTGGCCAAGTGCTGCACACCGTTCCCGTGCCGGGGCGCAACAACGGCCCGCACCACTCGGAACACGAGATGGCGCCCGGTGGCCGTCTCTTCGTGAACGGCTTCGACAGCGGCCAGAGCTGGGTGTTCGACATGGCCGATCCCGCCCGTCCCACCATCGCGGCGCAGTTCGGCGACATGGGCGGCTATGCGCATCCGCACTCGTTCATCCGCCTGCCGAATGGCAACGTGCTCGCGATGTTCCAGATGCAGCACGGGGCCGATGGCATGCGGCCTGGCGGCCTCGCCGAGATCACGCCTGATGGCGCACTCGTGCGCGCCTCCGCGCCACAGCCGGCGTCCGTCGCCGCCGCGACGCGCGTCTATTCGGGGGCCGTGCTGCCGGCCCTCGATCGCGTGGTCACGACCACCACGGACATGGACGGCGACGATCCGGCGTCGCGACAGCTGCAGCTCTGGCGCCTCTCCGACCTCGCGCTGCTGCATACGTTCGCGCTCGCCGATGGCGCGCGCGGCGGCGAGGGCATGTACACGGCCGAGCCGCGCGTGATGGCTGATGGCAAGACCGTGCTCGTCTCGACCTTCGCCTGCGGACTCTATCTTCTCGACAGTCTCGATAGTGAGACGCCCAGCGCGAAGCTCGTGGCATCGTTCCCGGAGAAGCCACGCACGAACTGCGCGATTCCCGCCATTGTCGGCCAGTACTACCTCGTCACCGTGCCGGCCTTCTCGGCGGTCGTGGCCCTCGACATCTCCGACCCGACGACGCCACGCGAAGTCTCGCGCGTTGCCTTCGACAGCACCGACGTCCCACACTGGCTTGCGGTCTCGCCCGACCAGCGCCGTGTGGTCGTCACCGGCTATGCCTCGATGCAGCGTCGAGTGGAGCTGCTCCGTTTCGATCCGCAGACTGGACAACTCAGTCGCGATCGGACGATCCCTGATGTGGGTGGCGTGCCGCACGGGACGGTGTTCAGCCGGCCGTGAGTACGCCCGCCCGCAGCTTCGGCCTCGCCTCCGCCACCGCGGTGCTGATCTCCAACATGGTCGGCACCGGCGTCTTCACCTCGCTGGGCTTCCAGGTCGTCGACCTCACGAGCGGTTTCGCGCTGCTCGCCCTCTGGCTCGTCGGCGGCCTCCTGGCCCTCAGCGGCGCCCTCTGCTACGCCGAGCTCGGCGCGATGTATCCGCGCTCCGGTGGCGAGTACGTGTACTTGACCGAGGCCTGGTCCCCGCGCCTCGGGTTCATCGGTGGCTTCGTCTCGATGACGGCCGGCTTCGCCGCGCCGATCGCCATCGCCGCGATGGCCTTCGGTCGATACGCGGCGCAGGTGCTGCCGGTGGCGCCGATGCTCGCCACGGCGATCGTGCTCGGGCTCGTGGCCGTCGTGCAGTGGAGCGGCGTCTCCTTGGCTCGGCAGTTCCAGGTCGCGACCACCGGCAGTACGCTGCTGATCATCGCCGCGTTCATCGTCGCGGGGCTGGCGATCGGGCCAGTGGAGCCGATGTCCTTCGCGCCAGACGCGGAGGCTTTTCGTCAGATGGCCACGGCACCCTTCGCGATCTCGCTGATCTATGTCGTCTATGCGTACACGGGCTGGAACGCCATCGGTTACGTCGCCGGCGAGGTCGCGGAACCGCAGCGCACCATTCCGCGTGCCGTCGTGGGCGCGGTGCTGCTCGTCGCCCTCCTCTACGTACTGCTCCACTACGTCTTTCTGCGCACCGTGCCGCTCGACGCCCTGCGCGGCACGGTGGAAGTCGGTGCCCTCTCGGGCACTCGCATTCTCGGCGCGATCGGCGGCCGCGTGATGAGTGCGCTGATTGCGCTCGTGCTCGTCGCCACGATCAGTGGCTTCCTCTTGGCCGGCTCGCGTGTCACCCAAGCCGTCGGTGCAGGCACGGCCCGTCTCGCTTGGCTTGGCGCCCGCGGCGGCGACGGCGTGCCGCGCCGCGCGCTCGCGCTGCAGCTGGGGCTCATCGTGCTGCTCATCGCCACCGCGAGCTTCGAGACCGTGCTCGCGTACGCCGGCATCGTGCTCAACCTCATGAACCTGCTCGCCGTCGCCGGCCTGATGAAGCTGCGGCGTACGGCAGCGACGCTTGAGCGTCCGTTCCGCACGCCGCTGTACCCGCTGGTGCCGCTCGTCTTCGCCGCGCTGTCGACGTGGATGATCGCCTTCGTCATCTGGCAGCGGCCCAGCGTGATCCTCGCGGCGCTGGGCACACTCGTCGCCGGATCAGCGCTGTACTCCTTCGTCTCGCGCCGCTGAGCCTCAGCTCGGCCGCAAGCGGCGACGCAGCTTCGCCGCCACGCTGAGCACCGCGACGACGATGCCGCCGGCGAGGATGCCCACCAGCGCCTCGGCGAGCAGTTTCACCACCGCCCCGCCGGCGCCCGCGCCGTGTTCGACAGTGGCGACCACATGCTCCACGGCCGGGATGCCGTGCACCACGATGCTGCCGCCCACGAGGAACATCGCCGCCGTGCCGACGACGGACAGCGTCCGCATCAGCCAGGGGGCCATTCGCAGGATGGCCGCGCCAAAGGCTCGGCTCGATGCCGCCGCAGGGTTGTTGCCTTCGGCGCGCAGCAGCTGCAGGCCAAGGTCGTCGAGCTTCACGATGCCCGCGACCAGTCCGTAGACGAGCACCGTGATGCCGACTCCGATCACGCTCAGCGCCGCGACCTGCTGCGCCATCGGCGCGTTGGCCATCGTCCCCAGCGCGATGACGACGATCTCCGCGGAGAGGATGAAGTCCGTTCGGATCGCCCCCTTGATGCGCGTCCGCTCGAGCGCGACGACGTCGACCGTGGGGTCGCTGAGTGCAACGACGCGCTGCTCGCGGGCGGCGGCCTCGTCGGGATCCGGCCGATGCGCCAGCTTGTGCCAGACCTTCTCGAAGCCCTCGTAGCAGAGGAAGACACCGCCGACCATCAGCAGCGGCACGATCACACGTGGGGCGAACGCGCTGATCAGCAGCGCCGCCGGCACGAGGATCAGCTTGTTGACGAACGAGCCCTTGGCCACCGCCCACACCACGGGGAGCTCGCGATCGGCCTGGAAGCCCGTGACTTGTTCGGCGTTGAGGGCGAGGTCGTCACCGACGACGCCAGAGGTCTTCTTCACGGCAACCTTGCTGAGGACGGCGACGTCGTCGAGCAGGGTGGTGATGTCGTCGAGCAGGGCGAGGAGACTGGAGGCCATGACTGGAAAGCAACGGATTGGCTGACACGGGGCAAGGGCTGGCGCCGTAGTTTTCACCGTACACCGCACGGCGCGGTGTCAACTCTCGGAGGCAGCGTACCACCATGCTCGTCGTCACCACCGACACCATCGAAGGCCGCCCCGTCAAGAAGACGCTCGGACTCGTCTCCGGCGAGGCGATCCTCGGCGCGAACATCTTCCGCGACTTCTTCGCCGGCATCCGCGACATCGTGGGCGGGCGCTCCGCCGCCTACGAGGAAGAGCTGCGGAAGGCCAAGGACATCGCCATCGCCGAGATGCGCCAGCAGGCGGCGGAGCTCGGCGCCAACGCCGTGGTCGGCGTGGACCTCGACTACGAGAACATTACGGTCGGCCAGACGGGCGGCATGCTGATGGTGAGCGCCAGCGGCACCGCCGTCGTCGTCTGACCCGAGGTTGGACCGTCGGCCGGTCGCGGCGTGAAACCGCGACCGGCCGACGGCTGTAGATTACGAACGGCAAACCCAAACCGCCCCGGCGGTGTCTCATCCTATATGTATGACTGGCACCTGATGCGTACGCTTCGATTCGCCTTCCCGATCCTCACGCTCTTGACGTTCGCCGCCTGCGCCCCGCGCGGCGGCGCCGCCACCGGCCCGGCGCCGATGTCCGCGGCCGAGCGCGTCCGCGCCGATTCGGTCCGCCTGCCCTACACCGACGCCGACGTCCGCTTCATGACGGAGATGATCGGCCACCACGCCCAGGCCATCCTCATCTCGCGCTGGGTGCCCAGCCACACCGAGGACCCCGAGCTGCGCACGCTGGCCGCGCGCATCATCAATGCCCAGACCGATGACATCGCGCTGATGCGCCGTTGGTTGGCCGAGCGTGGCAAGCCGGTGCCCAGCGTGACACCCGAAGGCGTACTCGTGCCGCCGCCGGCCGATCCGAACGACGAACACGCGGGCCACGACATGGGGCATGACCACGCCATGATGGCCGGCATGCTCACGCCAGAGCAGCTCACCGAGCTCCGCGCCGCCCGCGGCACGCAGTTCAACAACCTG
>PNKF01000164.1 GCA_013822285.1 Gemmatimonas sp. | reverse complement strand
AGACACAGAGACACGGAGACTGCTTTTCCTCTGTGTCTCCGTGTCTCCGTGGTGTCTTTTGGTGTTTTCTTACATAGAACCCCCGACCCTGCAGTCGGGGGTTTTGCCATTGTGGCGCGCGCCTGGCGGGTGAGTATTCGTCCTGCATTCACGCGGCGGCTGGTGCGTGGATGGAATCCTCTCGCGGGACGCCGTCAGAGGAACTGCAACAGGGCCGTTCGAACCCGGTTGCCGGTCGTGAGGTCGCTGGAGACGACCGTAGATGTCCGATAGGGCAGCACCCGTGGCGGGCCGTCACATCACGGGAAGAAGCGGTGGATCCGGCTGCTTCGGCAGCGACGAACCGGACCCCACACTTCACCAGCGAGTCGAGAGCCCCCGATGCCAATCTGACGTCGGGGGCTCTCCTATTGTCGGTCAGCGTCGTCCGAGGTTGTAGCCTATCGTCGCACCGGCAGGCACCGTGAAGAAGAACGCCACGCCGCCGCCCGCGACGCCGAACATGCCCAGCGTCGAGCCGAGATACGACAACAGTGCCGAACCCTCGACGTCGCGCGCGCGACTGATCCGGATCACTCCGATAGGCGCCGCGACCACGTTCCCGATCACACCACCGAAGACCAAGCCACCGAGTTCGGCCCAACCGTCATCGGTGTCACGCGAGGCCGCCGAGGCGATGGCCATGCCGGCCAATGCACCGACCAGCGTACCGGCCGCACCATACTTCGCGCCGGCACGCACTTGCTCCCAGAAGAAGTCCGGCGGCGGACTGCTGCGCAGCACCGGCGAGGGGTTCGGCGGAAGCTGTCGCCCAATCGTGGACAGCGGCCTCGCGGGCGCTGATGACTGCGCGGTGGCCGCAACCGGCCGCCGCAGCGCACGACCCGGGCGCGCATCGGTGAACACTCCGGCATCCACCACCGGCACACCGTTCACGACGACGTACGGAATCCCAGTGGCATACTGATGCGGATTGTCGAAGGTCGCCGGAGACCCAACGGTTGCCGCATCGAAGATCGCGACATCTGCAAAGCAGCCTGGCGCAAGACATCCGCGCTGACGCTCGAGACCAAGTCGCTTCGCCGGCATGCCGGTCATCTTGTGCACCGCCGTCTCGAGGGAGATCACGCCCTCCTCGCGCACGTAGTGTCCCAAGACACGCGGGAAGGTGCCGTAGGCCCGCGGATGCGGCACACCCTGCCCGGGACGCGTCAGTCGTCCGTCGCTGGCGATCATGGACTGCGGGTGCTGCATCACGCGCCGCACATCGCCTTCGTCGATGATGTGATAGACCATCGAGGCGCCGCCGTTGAGCTCGCCTTCGAGCACCAACTTCGCCGCCGCTTCGAGACTGGGTCCGACGCCACGACGCTCCGCCCAATCGAACAGCGTCTTGCCTTCCAACGAGCGATCCCAGCTCACCGAACCGAACTGCACGCGGCGCGTATCACCGCCCCCGCGATCGGTGCGCAGCAGCTCGACGATGCCACGCTCGATGCTGTCGCGCAGCGCCGGCTGCTCGAGTCGCGCCCGCAGCGCATCGCGCCCACCGGCGAGCGCCCAGGGCGGCACCAAGACGCTCAACGACGTCTGGCTCGCGGTGTAGGGATACTGATCGACCATCACGTCGAGGCCCGCGGCCCGCGCGGAATCGACCATGGCCAGCGTGACGCTTGTCTTGCCCCACATCAACGCACCGACGGCCTTGTGGTGCGTGAGCACGACGGGAATGCGCGCATCGCGCGCGATCGTGATCGCTTCGGCCACGCCCTCGAGCAAGCCCAGTCCTTCTTCGCGGAGATGTGAGGTGTAGATGCCGCCCGAATCCGCGGCCGCACGACTCAACGCGACGACTTCATCAGTCTTGGAGTAGTAGCCCGGCACGTAGCGCAGGCCGGTGCTGATACCGAAGGCACCGTCGCCCATGCCTTGGCGAATGAGCGTGGTCATGCGCGCGAGTTCATCGGCCGTCGGCGCGCGATTCTCCGTGCCCATGACCATGCGGCGCACGGTATTGTGGCCGACGAGGTACGCCACGTTCATCCCGAGTCCGGCGCGCTGCGCCGAATCCAAGTACGCGGCCAGCGGAAATGGGCCCGACCCGTCAGGCCCACCGAGTGCGAGCGTCACGCCTTGTGTGACGGCACTCTTGGCATCCGGCTGCTCGAGCAAGGGCTCGAGATGCGCATGCAGGTCGATGAAGCCCGGCGCGACGATCAACCCACGCGCATCGATGACCCGCGCCGCCCGCGAGCGATCTAGCGGTTCGCGCGAGATCTGCACGATGCGGTCGCCAAAGATCGCCACATCTCCCGTGTACCGCGCCGCCCCCGTGCCATCGACGATGGTGCCACCGGCAATCAGCAGCGACCACTCCGGCGGCCGCTGCGCACCGAGCGCACAAGAGAAGGTGGCCGCCACCAGCAGCAACGCAGCGATACGACGCATCGAACTCTCCAGGACCACATGGTTCGTCGTTCAACCCTCACATCTTACATCTCAGATCTCACATCTGCAGTTCCGTTATCGCAACGCCGCCAACACCAACCCCAGAAAGTCATCGATCGCCCGATTCTCGATCCACCGCACCACCACCACCAGATCCTGCTCCGGCGCCACGAACACGAGGTTCGTCCCATTCCCCACATGCCCAAACGCCGACGCCGGCGCACTCGGCATCCACTTCTTGTCCGTATTCAGGAACCAATTCATGTACCCATACGTCGGCTGCGCCGGCGTGGGCGTGAGCGACTTCGTCACCCAATCGTCCGACAAGATCCGCCGCGAACCCCACAGGCCGCGCCGCTGCGTGAGCAACCCGAAGCGCGCCATGTCCCAAGCATTGATGAACATGCCGCCACCCCAGTGCCCGCCTCCGCTCACCACCTGCACGGCGCGCCCATCGAGCGTGATCCAGGCGTTGTCGTAGCCGTTCCAGCGCCAGGTCCGCGACGCGCCGATCGGCGTCATCACGAGTTCATCCAGCACTTCCGGCAGCGGACGCCGCCACACATTCGTGGCCGCCAAGGCGAGCACGTTCACGCGCACATCGTTGTACTCGTACACGGAGCCAGGCGCGTTACGCGCGCGCGTCGTCCACGTGCTCGCATCCTGCGCCGGCCGATCCGCCCACTCCGGCTTGCCCCAGAGCGTGCCTTCCCAATCGCTCACCTGCCGCAGCATGTGATCCCAGGTGATGCTGCGATTGTGCGGCGTGTTCCAGGGATCGATCAACATCGACTGCCCGTACGTCGCGCCCGGCTGCGATGGCGCCTCGAGCCGCAGCGCGTAGGTCGGCGCCTGCGACTGCCACACCGGCTCATCCACGCTGCGCAGCAAACCGCGGTCGAACGCGAGCCCCGTCACCACGGAGAGAAAGCTCTTCGTCACGCTATGCGTCATGTCGACGCGATCGGGCTCGCCCCAGCTCGCGATGACATATCCGCCGCGCAGCACCACGCCCGTCGGTTCACCACGTGCCTTGAAAGGTCCGATGCCCTGGCCGAACGGCTCGCGACCGAAGCTGCGATAGTGATTCTCTTCCATATCGCGCGGCGCTCGCGCCTCGTTCTGCACGGCGAATGCAATCGCCGCCGCGAGCTTTGCGCTGTCGGCGCCGGCCGTAGCGGGCGATCGACGTTCCCAACTCGCCCCGGGCACATAGGGTGTCGCCACGGTACCGCGCGCGGGACGCACCGCGTTCTGCGCACTGGCCCTCGAGGCGAGTGACGCCACCGCGAGCAGCGACGAGCCGACGAGTGCGAGCAACAGCAGCGCGGCGCGCGCGGCGGATCCCGCCACAGCAAGTCGCGCGCGCTTGCGCTTGGTGAGCATCGGCAAGAAGAACAAGTAGAGCCCCGTCAGCCAGAGTACGAACACGACAATCCCCGAGGGCAAGAAGATCCACAGCTTCGCCGCATCACCGAAGAACGAGCCATCATGCAGCTGTTCGATCAAGTCCGAGCGCCGATACGCCGTCTGCAGCACCGCGCCGTCGGCGAGCGCGAGTTGCAGCTCCCAGCGCGACTTGGTGATCACCTTCACGATGCCCTTCGACGGCCGCACATCCAAGCGGTCGATGTCCTCCCAACCCGCCACGGCCGCCTGAGGCACGGATTGTGCCGCCGCGAGGATCGTCTCCCACGCGAGACCCGGCACGGGCACCGCCGTCCGCTGCTCCACGGGCTGCACCCACGACCACTGCTTCTTCACCTGCAGCAGCAGGCCGGAAGCGATGACCACCAAGAACGGCAGGCCGACGGCAATCGCGCCCCAGCGGTGGAAGCGGCGAGACAGAATGGACAGTTTCATCTTATAGATACGGGTAGCCGACAGACGACGTTGCCCTCACGTTCGCCTGTCGGCCCGCCGCGCTCAACCCCACGCCGCGCTGCTGCGTAGCAGGGGGAGTCCCACCCCACCCAGGAGCCCGTTGATGTCCCGACTCTTCCGCCGCGCGACTGCCGTCACCGTCGCTGCCGCCAGCTTCGCACTGGCCGCCAGCGCCACGCTCGCCTTGGCGCCCACGCCGCTGGCCGCGCAAGCCGCCGACTCCGCGCGCATCGAGCGCCTCAAGGCCGAAGCGCTGACCCGCGTCGAAGGCCGCGCCAAGCTCGTGCAGGAGATCATCGACCATCTCTTCTCGTTCTCCGAACTCGGCATGCAGGAGTTCGAGACGCAGCGGTACCTCACGGGCCTGCTCGAGCAGAACGGCTTCCAGATCACGCGCGGCTATGCCGGCATGCCCAGCGCCTGGGTCGCGCGCTGGGTGAGCCCCGCCGGCGCACGCCCCGTCATCACGCTCGGCTCCGACGTCGACGGCATCCCGCAGTCGAACAACAAGCCGGGCGTCGCATATCTCGACCCGCAGGTGGCGGGCGCACCGGGCCACGGCGAAGGCCACAACACCGGCCAGGCGGTGAACATCGCCGCCGCGCTCGCCGTGAAGGAACTCATGATCCGCGATCGCATCCCCGGCACGCTGGTGCTCTGGCCGGGCATCGCCGAGGAA
>PNKF01000163.1 GCA_013822285.1 Gemmatimonas sp. | reverse complement strand
CGTGGGGCTGACCGTGTTGCCGGTGGCGTTTGGGGCCTTCGGCTGGCTCTATCTCGCCTCGGCGCTGATCCTCGGCGGCCTGCTGCTCTGGGGCGTATGGAAGGTCCGCGCTGCCGCGCCCGAGGCCCGCGTCAAGCCGTCGTGGTGGGTGTACGGGTACTCGCTGCTGTATCTCGCGCTGCTGTATCTCGCGATGGCGATCGATCGGCGCGTGCTGGTGTAACTGCTTTGCCACGGAGGCACAGAGGCACGGAGCTGTGAGTGCCTCGCGGACGTTTCCGTGAACTCGACTCGTAGACGTGGGGGTCCACACCGATGATTCGGCGCGGACCCCCAAGTCATTGAGCTCGATTGGGTGCGACCATCCCTGAGGCAAGCAACCCTCTGTGGCTCCGTGCCTCTGTGGCCGCCGTTGCGGTCAGATCACCACTAGCTCGTGCTGATACTCGACCGGCGTGACCATGAGCCCATTCGGCCCGACGTAGGCGTTGACCTCCGTGCGCATGCCGAACTCGCCCGGAATGTAGATCCCCGGCTCGATCGAAAAGCCGACGCCGGGCAACAGTGTGCGCTCGTCGCGCGTCTCGAGGTCGTCGAGGTTGGGCCCCATGCCGTGCAAGCCGCGCGCGTCGATGGAATGGCCCGTGCGATGCGTGAAGTACTGGCCGTAGCCGCGCTCCACGATCACCGCGCGAGCGGCGATGTCCGCCTCGCGTCCCTGCACCGTCTCGCCCGCGGCGAGCTTCCGCGTGAGCAAGGCGATCGCCGCATCACGCGCGTCGCGGATCGCCGCCCAGACCTCGCGCTGCTTCGGCGTCGGCTCACCGACCACGGCCATGTAGGTCTGGTCCGCCCACATGGCGCCCGGCTGCTGCTTGGTGGCCCAGAGGTCGATCAGCAGCACGTCGCCCTTCACGATGCGCCGCGGATGCTCGGCGCTGGGCTCGTAGTGCGGATTCGCGGCGTTCTCGCTGGCCGACACGTTCGGGCCATGGTCCGTGAACAGGCCATGCGCGGCGAACTGCTCTTGCAGCCAGGCCATCACCTCATGCTCGTGGATCGGCGTGCCCGCCGCGATCGCGGCGCCGACGCGCGCGAAGGCCGCGTGCGCGAAGCCGCGCAGCAACTCGGCGTGCGCACGGTGCGACTGGGTCTCGGCCTCGCTCCACACCGCGAAGAACTGCGTGACGAGTTCGCCGCTGGAGACGATCTCGGCCCCGGAGGCACGCACCAGTTCGATCACACCGGCGGGCACACGATCGACGACCGGGACGGCATCACCCGCCGCGTATTCCATCGCGATGCGCTTGCCCTTCACGAGCGTGGGCAGCAGCCCTTCGAGCTCGCGCCACGCCGAGTACACGTGCTTGGGCCAGGCGGCGGGCCACTGCGCCCAGGGGCCAGGCTCGATCGCATGCTGGACCGCCTGCGGCGTGCCCTCCGCGGGGATCCACGCGAAGATGCGGCGCGTCACCATGCCGCGGATGCCGAGCACGCCAGCAGCGACCGGGTTGAGCCCGCGGAAATCGTAGACCAGCCAGCCGTCGAGATTCGCCGCGCGCAACGCGGCCTGGAGCTTGGGAAGCGTCTGAGTGTTCAGCATATCAACGCGCCGCGCCCCACTGGGCGCGCCATTCGCAGCTGCCCTCGCCGCGGGACGCGCAACGCACGTGCTCGACGGCGCCGACGCCGTCGACCAGCTGCTGCATGAGTTCGCGCAGCGCGGCTTCGTAGAACGTGCAGCCGGCCTGCTTGGGCGCGGCATCGAGGGTGACGGACGCCTTCACGTCGAAGTGGATCGACGCGCCGACGCGGCGCACATCGCCGCCGAGGTATCGCGTGCCGACCCTGCGGATCTGCGCGAGGGCCAGCGGCCGCGCGAGCAGGGCCGGCAGCAGGTGCGTCAGGCGCTTGGTCAACGCCGGCACGCGCTGATACGTGCGCCGCGCGATGTTGCGCCCTGCCTCCCGGAACACGGCCTCGGCATCGGGTCGACGCCCGATGAGCCGCGCGATGCCAGCCGCCTCGTCTTCGGTGGGGCGCTGGCCGCGCTTCACGGCCTCGTGATAGCGGCGGATCTGGGCGTGCACCGTGTCGCTGAGTCCGAAGCGCTTGATGCGAAGCTCCTCGACGAACTCGGTCTCGAGTTCCTCGTCTGGGAGGTCCACGGTGCGCACGGCTTCGAGCAGCGCCAGCGGGACGAGGGGGTCGACGGTTGCGGACACGGCCTGTGGGTGGGAGTCTTCTGGGAACCGTGGGGCAAGTTAATGGTTGAGTGAGGGTTGGTGGCACTCCCGCACGACGAACGATGCAAGACAGGCTCCCCCTGACAGACTCTGAGGCAGACTGCGCCGAGATCCGCGCCCACGTCGACGACGTGGTCGCGATGGAGGCGGACGCTGTGACCATGGCACGCGTGGAGGCGCACGCGACGCGCTGCGCGGCCTGTCGCCATGCGCTCGCCGCGGCTCGCGCCTATCGCCGGGCGCTGCGGCGAGTCGGCGCATCGGAGCGCGCGCCGGCCACGCTGCGGCATCGCGTGCTCGACCTGATGCACGAGACGCGCGATCCGCGCGGCCCGCGGCCCTGATTCTCCGGACCCTGCTCGGGCTGCTCGCTGCCGGAGCGGTGGCGATGCTCGCGCGGCGGGTTGGGTCGCTCTCGACGTCCGGCGCCGTCGCCGCGACGATGGTCGGCGCAGTGAGTGCCACCGCGGGGTGGCCGTGGGCCGCGCTGCTCATCGGCTGGTTCGTCGCGTCGAGCGTGCTCACACGCATCGGCTCGACCCTCAAAGCGCAGCGGACGCGCGCGACCCTGCCCGCGGCCAGCGCCCGCACGGGCACGCAGGTCTGGGCGAACGGTGGTGTCTTCGCCGTCTGCGCGCTCGCTGCGACGCTCACGGAGCGCGATGCCTTCCGGATTGCCGCGTTGGGGGCACTCGCGGCGGCGGCCGCGGATACGTGGGCTACGGAGGTCGGGCTGCTCGCCGGACGTGCCCCGCGGCTCATCCTTGGCGGCGCCGCCGTGGAGCCTGGACTCTCGGGCGGTGTCACCTGGCCTGGATCGGCTGGTGGTGTGCTCGGTGCGGTGGCGGTGGCGCTGGCGGCCATCGGGCTCGGCCTCGCGACCAGCACCTCGTGGCTGGCGCTCGCCGGGGCCGGCGTCGTGGGCGGCGTCGGCGACTCGCTGCTCGGTGCGACCGTGCAGGCCAAGCGCCGCTGCGCGCGCTGCCAGCGCTGGACGGAGCGCGCCACGCACGACTGCGGCGTCGCCACCGAGCACGGGCGCGGCTGGCCTTGGATGACCAATGACACCGTGAACCTGCTGGCGACGTTCATCGGAGCAGCAGCAGCGATTCTCCTCTCGATTCCTTAAGCTATGCAGCACGTGACTCTCGACCCCACGACCTTCCGCGCCTCGCTGGCGCGCTTTGCCTCCGGCGTCACCATCGTCACCGCGCGCGATCGCGACGGCCACGACTATGGCATGACGGTGAGCGCCTTCTCGTCGTTGTCGCTGAACCCCCCGATGATCCTCGTGTGCATCGACAACGGCGCCTCGGTGGCCCCGGTGCTCGAGCACTGCGATTTCTTCGGCGTGAACATCCTCGCCGAAGGGCAGCAGGAGTTGTCGCGCCGCTTCGCCGAGCGGGAGATTGACCGCTTCGAGGGCGTGGAGATCGTGCGCGGTGAGACGGGGGTCGCCCTGCTGGGCGGCACGCTGGCCTCGCTGGAATGCGCCGTCACGGCGCGGCACCCGGCCGGCGACCACACGATCCTCGTCGCGGAAGTGCGTGCGGCGGAGCTGCGCGAGGGGAATCCCCTGCTCTACTATCGCGGCGCGTATCGGCGGCTCGACGCCTGACGCGCGAGCGCCGTCGTGGCGCGGTGACGCGACCGCATCGGGGGGCGGCGCGCAGTCTCGCTGTAACGCGTCGACGCTGGCTCGCGTAGTTTTGGTCCATGACACTTGAGCTCGAACGCGAAGACGTCGTCCAGAAGCTCTGCGCCGCCTACGCGCGCGACCAGCTCAGCACGGGTGAGCTCGAGTCGCGCCTCGAACGCGTCTACAAGTCCGGCGATCGCACGCAGCTCTTGACTGTGCTCGAGGGCTTGCCGGCCATGCAGTTGGCGCGCCTGGGCGAGGCGCCGGTCCCCGTTCCGAATGTGTCGCCGCCGCCGTCGGCGACGGCACAACCGACGCCGGACGCCGGCATCGCGAGGCGTGGCGACCGACGGCACAACAACGGCCGCGGGCCGGGCGAGAAGCGATTCGCCGCGTTCATGAGCGAAATCAAGAAGGAAGGGGCGTGGACACCGACGCCCGTCATCGTCGCGAACACGATCATGGGCAGCCTCCTGCTCGATTTTCGCGAAGCGCCGATCCCCGCCGAGGGCATCGACATCTACGTCGATGTGATCATGGGCGACCTCAAGGTGATCCTCCCGCCGGGTTTGCCGGCCGACGTGGATTGCTCGAGCTTCATGGGCTCGGTGTCGGACAAGTCGAAGGCCGGGGTGCCCGGTGCACCGACGATTCGCATCTCCGGCGGCACGATGATGGGCGGCATCAGCGTCGTGACCAAGGTGCCGCGGCGCGAAGGCGAGAACAGCTTCCGCGCACAGATGCAGCGCTGGCTCGGCAGCGGCGAGTAGCCAGCACGGAAACGCAAAGGGCCGCGCAAGGCGCGGCCCTTTGTCACGCTGCACTCCACGCGTCGTCACGGCCCCTGCGAGAGATACGCCTCGGCGTAGCGCACGACGCTCTCGTCGATGATGCGCATGGCTTCTTCGCTCTTCCCCCAGCCGAGCACCTCGACGCGCTTGCCCTCGAGGTCTTTGTAGATCGCGAAGAAGTGCTCGATCTCGCGCAGGTAGTGCGCGGGCAGGTCGGCGATGTCGAAGTACTCGCCGTGCATGGGATCATCCACGGGAACGGCGAGGATCTTGTCGTCGGGCTCGCCCTTGTCGAGCATCTTGAGCACCCCGACCGGGCGCACGTCGATCAAGCAGCCCGTAAACGTCGGCTCCTTGATCATCACCAACACGTCGAGCGGGTCGTTGTCCTCGTGCAGC
>PNKF01000162.1 GCA_013822285.1 Gemmatimonas sp. | reverse complement strand
GTCCCGGCCCTCGGTGCTCTTGCCGATGCTGCCGAGCTTGATGAAGCCCGGATGTGCCGCGGCGAGGCGACGGCCGATCTCATGCAGGCCGGCGTGGTCGTAGAAGCGATCCCAGCTCACCGCGACCTTGGGATTCGGCGGCGAGCCGAGCGCGGCCAGCGCACCGGCCACCGGCGCCTGCGTGGCGCGCGCGGTCGGCGGAGTGGTGCGGATCTGCTGCGCGTCGATCGTGCGCAGCGCTGGGGCAACGAGCAGGGCTGCGGCGCCAAGCACCGTAGCGACGCGCGTTGCCGTCGATGTCGTACGAATGATGGTCATGGTCGATTACCGGGCGCGGAGGGTGATGGTCTGGGTGCTGAGCCCCGCGTTCGGCGAGCCCACGTTCAGCGTGACGGTCGAGTTCGGCGCGCCGACGACCAGCCACTCGAAGCTCTCGTTGCCGCCGCTGCCGCGCAGTGCATTCACGTACTGCATGCGGCGGCCGCTGGTCAGCTGCTGATCGCGCCCAAGCGCCATCTCGACGCGCACGCGCTGCGGAAGACGCGAGCGCACGCCGATCGCCGCATTGCTCGGCAGGAAGCCTTCGTTCACGACCGTGGCGCGGATGCGATACACGCGCGGGCCGACTTCGGTCACGCTGATGTCCTTCACCTGCACCGACGGCAGGCTCTCGACGAGCTTGCGCACGAAGCCGCCGTGCCGCGAGGCCAGCGAATCGAGCTCGGTACCCACGGGGTTCAGCGTCGCGCCGGGCGCGAAGCCGCCGACCTCCACCTGCTGCCCGTCGATCATGAAGCCTTGCACGGCCTGCCATTCGACGAACGCGGAGGGATTGTTGGACTTGAGCCAGCGGTAATCATTGCGCTCGGCGGCCAGCGGATCAGGCGTCGGCGCGCGGCGCGTGCTGTCGGCCGCCGCCTTGCCCGGCCACCACACGCGGGAGCCAAACGCGAAACGGCCCATGTGGAAGTACGCCCAGGAGAGCGGGTCGCCGACGTCGGCCGCCGAGGCGGGGCCTTCGCTCCAGCGCGTGATGCGCTTGAAGTCCGCGGAGACGGCGTTGAACCAGGCGTTGTCCGCCGGCAGCGATGCGGTCAGCGGACCACCAGCCGACGTGCCCTGCGGATTGCCGCCGATGCCCGGGACCGTGCGGCCTTCCCAGGCCTTGATCAGGTTGTCCTGCATGCCGAGCACGTACACGGCAGCGATGTTGTCATGCGTGCTGACGAACTCCGCGACGGCGCGCGACTCCTCGGCCGAGAACGGATGCAGGCCGGCGTTGTCGGAGAAGAAGCGGAAGTTGTTGGCGAAGTTCTTGGAGATGTCCGTGCCGCCGACGGCGTCTTCGTTGTACTGGCCGTCGTTGTCATTGTCGCGGCCTTCCATCATCAGGCGATACATGCCGCGCTCGCCCTTGGTGGCGTCGGCGCGGCGCATCAGCGCCGGATCGGTCGCGTCGGCGATCCACTCGCCGTCGGTAGCCTTCACGCGCATCATCGTGATGAGGCCATCGCCGTTGAGGTCATCGGGCCCGTCCTCATCGTCCGCCATGTCGCGGTCGTCGTCGAACTTGGTGTCGTTGCCCGCGCGCTCCCAGCGCAGCGCGCCGAAGAAAGCCTCGGTGGCATCCGGGTTCAGGCGCGGCACCACGTAGACCGTACGCTGCGCAAGCAGCTGTGCGCCGGCCTGGTCGCGCGCCAAGTCGCGCACGATGCGCAGCGCGACTTCCGAGCTGCTCACCTGCGGGCCGTAGGCGCCAGCCAAGATCAGCACGGCGGGCTTGTCGTCTGCGCCGAGGCGGACGACGTGCACCGGGCGACGGCCCGGGGAGGTGGCGAGCACCGACACGTTCACCAACGCCGGCTTGCTGCGGGCGATGGAGTCGAGCACCGCCGTGAGGCGGGCGTTGGTGTGGTACCCGTCGGTGGGGCGCCCTTGGGCGCCGGACGGGAGGGCGAGGACCGCGAGCAGCGTGGCCGCGCCGAGCGAGCGGATGAGAGGCATCGTCTCGTGGGAAAAGGGTGCAGGGAGTATACGCGCCCCTCTGGGGGGTCGTTGGGGGCGTGGCCATCCGACACAGGCCCCGCTGAAACCACGTTCGCCGCAGGGCGCGTAGGCGAGGCAGACCCCTGACGAGCGCCCGACATGGAATCCTGGCTTCGCGACATCCAACTCGGCCTGCGTACCCTGCGCAAGAGCCCCGCCCTGACCGTGATCTCGGCCGTCGCGCTGATGTTCGGCATCGGCCTCACGACGATGATGTTCAGCATCGTCTACGGCGCGTTGCTGCGCGGCCTGCCCTTCGAGGACGGCGATCGCATCGTGACGGTGTGGCGCTCGAATCTGCGCAATGATATCGAGCGGCAGTCGCTGCCGATCGCCGATTTCGTGGATGTCGCGGCGCAGCAGCGGTCGTTTGCGCAGTTCGGCGCGTATACCGGCGGCACGATGAACGTCTCCGGCACGGAGCGCGCGGAGCGCTACTCCGGCACCTGGATCACGGCATCCGCCTTGGAGATTCCAGGCATCCAGCCGGCGCTGGGTCGAACGTTCCGGCCCGGCGAGGACGCACCCGGCGGCGCAAAGGTCGCGATCATCGGCCACGCGATGTGGCGCGATCGCTTCGGCTCGTCCCCTGACGTGATTGGCCAGACGCTGCGCGTGAACAGCGAGCCCTATGAGATCATCGGCGTCATGCCCGAAGGCTTCCGTTATCCTGAGAACGGAGAGCTGTGGCTGCCCCTGCAGCGCGATCCGCTCGCCCAACCCCGAGGCCAAGAGTTCATCAATGTCGTGGGGAAGCTCGCGCCGGGTGTGAGTCTCGATGCCGCCAATGCAGAGCTTGCGACGATCTTCTCGCGATTGGAAGCCGAGCATCCCGTCGAGAACAAGGATTTCAGCGGCTACGCGATTGAATTCACGCGCGCCTTCATCGGCGATGAGCCGACGCAGTTGCTCTACACGATGCTCGGTGCGGTGTTCTTCGTCTTGCTGATCGCCTGCTCGAACGTCGCAAACCTCTTGCTCGACCGCGCGGCGCATCGCAGCAAGGAAGTCGGCGTACGCTCGGCGCTCGGTGCCACGCGCGGCCAGATCGTGCGGATCTTCCTGTCCGAGGCCTTCGTGCTCTCGATGCTCGGCACCGTGCTGGGCATCATCGTCGCCAAGGTCGGCATCGATGCGTTCACGCGGGCGATTGTCGATACGGACCCGCCGTTCTTCCTCTCGTTCGACCTGTATCCGCCGGTGCTGGCGTTCACGATCTTCGTGTCGTTCCTTGCCGCGTTGCTCGCCGGATTGATTCCGGCGTATCAGGCCTCGCGCGGGGACATCGCCGAGATCCTGAAGGACGAGACGCGCGGTGCGTCGAGCCTAAAGATCGGCAAGATGAGCAAGGCGCTGGTGGTGTTCGAGATCGCGCTATCCTGCGGCTTGCTGGTGGCCGGCGGCTTGATGATCAAGAGCGTGGTGAAGGCCAACTCGCGCGACACCGGATTCGCGATGGAGTCGGTGTTCACGTCGCGTGTGGGCTTCCCGGCCGGATCTGCGGACTCCGTGACGCAGCGTGTGTTCTGGGAGCAGCTCCCCGACCGCATCGCCGCGATTCCTGGCGTGCAGGCGATGGCGCTGGCCTCAGGATTGCCGGGCGCCGAGCAGGGCTTCGGGCAGAACGGCGTGATGGTCGAAGGGCGCGTGTACAACGAGGCCAGCGAGGTGGGCCGCGCGCGTACGGGGAGTGTGTCGCCGGGATTCCTCGAGACGCTGCAGATTCCGCTGCGCCAGGGGCGCGCCATCGACGGCACGGATCGTCCGGGCGCTCTCGATGTCGCGATCGTCAACGAGCGGTTCGTGCGCGAGTATTTCCCGGATGGAGAGGCCATCGGAAAGCGCGTGCGTATGGGCGGCATCGAGCCGGAGAATCAGGAGCCATACCTGACCATCGTCGGTGTCATCGGAGACGTGACCGTCGGCGATCCCGATGATCCGCGGCCCGCGATGCTGCTGCGTCCCTTTGCGCAGGCGCGTTCGCAGTTCGCCTACATCGCGGCGAGCACCTCGGGCGATCCGATGACGCTGACGCCGGCGGTGCGAGAGGCCGTGGCCTCGTTGAATCCCGATGTGCCGATCTACTGGCCAATGACGCTCAAGCAGGCGGCCGCGCAGCAGCTGTGGTTCGTGCGGGTGTTCGGGACGATGTTCGCGATCTTCGGCTTGGTGGCCTTGTTCCTTGCCAGCATCGGGCTCTATGCCGTGATGAGCTTCGCCGTGAGCCGCCGCACGCGTGAGATGGGCATTCGCATGGCGCTGGGCGCCTCGCCGGGGCGGGTGATCCGCCTCGTCTTTTCCGGTGGGGCCTGGCAGCTCGGCATCGGCATGACCATCGGCATGGCGCTGGCAGCGGGGATTTCGCGCTTGCTGACGGTCATCCTCTACGACGTGCAACCGCTCGATCCCTTCGTGTTTGGCGGCGTCGCGTTGACGCTCGGCTTGACTGGTGCGCTGGCCTGTCTGATTCCGGCGCGTCGCGCGACGCGCGTGGATCCGTCGGAGGCGATGCGGGTGGAGTAGCGGCTACAGTCGCAGCTTCACCCTGGCCCCTCGCGGCGCAAGCCAACGCGCCGCGAGCACGCCGCCGAGGAATCCACCAAGATGCGCCTGCCAGCTGATACCCGGCTGTCCGGGCAGCACGCCGAGCACGACGCTACCCCAGAGCACGGTGACGAGCACACTGAGCGCAATCGCACCGAGCGAGCGCGCATACCAGCCGGCGAGCATCAGGAAGCCGAGGTAGCCGAAGACCACGCCGCTGGCGCCGATGTGCACGCTGCCGGGCGCGCCGAAGGTCCATGCACAGAGACCGGCACCGAGCATGGAGAGCAGCGTGACGGGCAGGAAGTGCTTGCTGTCGCGCAGCATGACGAGCCAGCCGAGCACGATGAGCGGCACCGTGTTGGCCATGAGGTGCTCGGTGCTGCCGTGCAGGAAGGGGGCGAAGAGGATGCCCCAGAGGCCCTGCTTCGTGCGCGGGTGGATGCCCCACGCGAGCACGGCGTTGTTCGTGACGACCTGCGCGGCGAAGCCGGCCCA
>PNKF01000161.1 GCA_013822285.1 Gemmatimonas sp. | reverse complement strand
GCACGCGGCAGCTGATCAAGCATCCGGTGTTCCGGCAGATCGATCGCGACATCCGGCGCTATCTCGTGCTGAAGACGCTGATCTCGTTGGCGACGGGCGTGCTGTTCTGGGTCCTCCTGACGGCCTTCGGCATCGAGCTCGCGCTCGTGTTCGGCGTCGTGACCTTCGTGCTGAACTTCATCCCGAGCATCGGGAGCATCATCGCGACCTTGTTGCCGATTCCCGTCGCGTTGGTGCAATACGAGACGCTCGGACCGGTGATCGCGCTGGTGGTATTGATGACGCTGGTCCAGCTGATCATCGGCAACGGCATCGATCCGCTGTTGATGGGGCAGAACCTGAACTTGAGCCCGGTGACGATCCTCGCCGCCCTCGTGTTCTGGGGCTTGATCTGGGGGGTGGTGGGCATGCTGCTCGCCGCGCCGCTGACCGCGATCCTGCGCATCATCCTCGCGCAGTTCGAGACCACGCGACCGATGAGCGAGTTGCTGGCCGGACGATTGCCCGAAGGCGATGCCGGCATGACGGTCGAACACCCGACGCCGCCGCAGACGCCGCAGGCCCCGCGCAGCGCGGCGTAATCGGGCGGGGGACTGCGCGGCCTAGCGCGACGCGACGGTCGCCATTATTCCTTCGGCACAGCCGCCAGGGGTACTTCGCTTCCGCGAAGTTGAGAAACACTCTTGGAACCTGACCCGGTTTAGACCGGCGTAGGGAGTGCGGCGAGTGTCGTGACCGGTCCTCGGCCATGCCACCCGCTCATCGGTGGCGTGGCCGTCGTGTTTCCACGACGCACCGCGCCACGATGAGGCCCAGCACTTCGGCGTTCTCTTCACCATTCGAGGACTCCGCTGATGTTCCGTTCGACGTACCGCAGCATCGCATACACCGCCGTCGTGGCCTCGCTTGTCGCGGGGCCGTCGCTGGCGGCGCAACAGACCCCCCGGCCCGCGGCGCCGCGCGATAGCGCGGCCCGCGACACGCTCGAGACCTTCGTCGTCCGCGCCGTGCGTGCCGGCGGCGCCGCGCCGACTGCCCAGACCGTGCTGGACCGTCGCAGCATCGAGCGGACCTACGTGGGGCAGGATGCGCCACTCGCACTGCTCGGGGCCACCGGCGTGACGGCGGCCTCCGATGCCGGCACCTTCTCCGGCTACAGCTCGATCCGGCTCCGTGGCGTCGATCAGACGCGGCTCAGCATCTCCATTGACGGCGTGCCGCTCAACGACCCGGAAGACCAGGTCCTGTACTTCTCGAACGTCCCGGACTTCATGAACTCGATGTCCTCGGTGCGCGTGCAGCGCGGGGTGGGCTCGAGCGCCTTCGGCACCGCGGCCTTCGCGGGCTCGCTGGACTTTGAATCGCTGCCGCTGCTCGCCACGCCGGCGTTCCGCGAGTTGCAGGTCACCGGCGGCTCCTGGGGCACGCGGCGGACCAGCCTCGAGGCCGCCACGGGCGCGCAGGGACGCTTCGCGGCCTATGGTCGCGTGTCCGCTCAAGAGACCGATGGCTATCGCGAGCATTCGGGCAATCGCGCCGCGTCGGGCTTTGTCTCGCTTGGCTGGTTCGGCGATCGAGATGCCCTGAAGTTCACGGGTTTCGCCGGCCGTTCACGCATGCAGCTGGCGTACTACGCGCCAAGCGAAGCGCAGCTGGCGGTGAATCCGCGCGTCAACCCGATGGGCGAGGACGAGCGCGACAACTTCCGCCAGGAGATGCTCAGCCTGCAGTACACGCGCGTGCTGCGCCAAGGGCTCACGCTGACAACGACGGGCTATCGCAACAGCGCCGGTGGTTGGTACGACGTGGACGTCGGCGATCCCTCGCTCTGGCGATTCAACCTTGATCACGTCTGGTATGGCGCCCTCAGCACCCTGCAGTGGACGGGCGAACGCAGCACGCTGACCGCGGGTGCGCACATCAGCGACTATGCGCGCGATCACTTCTTGTTCGTCACGCCGGACTTCGCCAATCGCGTCTACGACAACACCGGGCACAAGCAGGAGCAGAGCGCCTTCGTGAAGGGCACGGTGACGCGCGGTCGCGTGGATTGGCACGCAGACCTGCAGCTGCGGCGCGCCGCGTTCCGCTACGAGGCGAGCCGTGGCACCAGCTTCGGCGATCCGACGGTCGATTGGCTCTTCGTGAACCCGAAGGTCGGCCTGACCTGGCGCGCGCGCCCCGCGCTCGAAGTCTTCGCGTCGCTCGGACAGGCCAGCCGCGAGCCCACGCGCAGCGACATGTTCGCCGGTGCGGACGATCTCGACGATGCGGCCGCCGCCGAGTTGCTGCCGCTGACGCGCGTGAAGCCCGAGCGCCTCACGGACCTCGAAGTCGGCGCGCGACTGCGCCGCGGTCGCCTGCAGGCCAGTGTGAACGCCTTTGCGATGCAGTTCCGCAATGAGATCGCGGCCATCGGTCAGGTCGCCGTCACGGGCAGCCAGATCCGGAAGAACGTGCCGCGCTCGTCACGCCTTGGCATCGAAGCCGAACTCGGCTGGCAGGCCAGCGAGACGCTGCTCCTGACCGGCAACGCGACCGTCATGCGCGCGCGCATCGCCGAGTACACGGACGAAGCGTCGGGCACGACCTTCCGTGACGTGGCACCGGTGCTCACGCCCGCGGTGATCGCCAACGCCCAGGCGGCTTGGTCGCCGCGCCGCGACCTCGAGCTTTCCCTCAGCGCACGACATGTCGCGGAGTCGCAGTTGGCGAATGACGGCAATGCCGCGCTCGTGACGCCGGCGTTCACGCTCGCCGACCTCGGCGCGGCGTACACCCTGCGGGGAACGACGCTGCGGGTGCAGGTGCAGAACCTCTTCGATGCGACGGCCTACGCCAGCGGCTATACCGACGGCACAGAACGCTACTTCTTCCCCGTGGCGGCGCGCACGGTGTTGGCGACCGTCTCGCTGCGCTTCTAGGTTTGCTGCATGCCCCGTCGCAGCCTGCAGGACGAACTCAAGCAGTCCAAGCCGTTCGAGACACCCGCCGATGAGGCGCTGGTGGCGTTGATGCGCACGGCCGCCCTCGTGCGGCGGGCCATCGCGCGGCGCGTGGAGCCGTACGGCATCTCGATCGCGCAGTACAACGTGTTGCGTATCCTGCGCGGGGCGGGACCGACGGGGCTGCCGACGCTGGCCGTGCGGGATCGCTTGATCGAAGAGGCGCCCGGCATCACGCGGGTCGTGGATAAGCTTGAGGACGCGGGGCATCTGACACGTCGTCGCGCAGCGGGCGACCGGCGCGTCGTGCACTGTGTCATCACGGAGCAGGGCCTGCGCCTGCTGGCGGGGATGGACACGCTGGTGAAGGAGACGGCCCGGATGATCACCAACGGACTTCCCGAGGAGCGCGACCAGAAGGCCTTGGTCGCGCTCCTCGCGGACGTCAGGGCCGGCTTGGACGAGGGGCGCTGACCTCTCGCATCACGTAGATCTCGTCGCCTTCCATGACGGCGTCGACGGCGTCCATGCCCTCGACGACCACCGCGAAGACGGTGTAGGCGCCGGTCAGCCGCGCGTTGTCGCGCAGGTTGACGAACCACTGGAGATCACCCGTCGAGTGTCCGCGCGTGCTCATGCCGACGCTGCCGCGCGGATGCGCGATGGTGCTGAGCTCGTCGACCACGAAGCGCGCGCTGCCTGAGTACTCGTTGTCGTGCGGACTGCCGCCTTGGATGACGAAGTTCGGCTCCACGCGATGCCAGGCATTGCCGTTGTAGCCGCCCGCGCGCACCTGGGCGAGGACGCGCGCCGCCTGAATCGGCGCCACATCGCCGCGCAACTCCACCGTGAAGCCGCTGCCGCCGTGCAGGCGAGACATCGTGACGCCCACGAAGCGGCGCTCGCCGAGGGCTAAGGCTACGGCATCCCAGGGCAGGGAGTCGCGACGTCCCGGGGACCAGCGCTCCGGCGGAAGTCCGACGATCGCACGCAGCGCGTCGCGGATGTCGCGTTCCGAGGCATGATTGCGTTGCGTACGCCGGAGCCCCTCCTGCGCGGCGGCGCGCAGTGTCACGCTGTCGCGTGCGTCCTTCAGGGCCTCTGCGGCGGCGAGCGCGACCTGCGGCGTGCCGTAGCCGATGAAGCGACGATACTCGTCTGCCGCGGCGAGTCCGACGAGCGAGGACAGTCCGCGAATCGCCGCTTCCTGCACGTTGCCGTCGGAGTCCCTGAGTAAGGCACGCAGCGCGGCGGTATCGCCGGTGATTGCGGCCGAGCGCGCGACGGCGCGCCGCAGGAACGGGCTCGGATGCGCGACCAACGCGCGGCGCTGCGCAGCGGCCGCCTCGGGTGCAACGCGCGAGAGCGACACCAGCGCTTCGGCGGCGTGATGCCAAGACGCTTGGCCGGGACGCCTGGAGCGACCGTTGGTCTGTAGATACTGCACGCCCGTCTCGATGAACTGCTGCAGGCGAGTCGCCACGGCGTCGTTCCCCGCACAGCTGCGACGCTGGCCGCTCAGCGTGATTGCCCGTTGCCGCACCTGCACCGCGGAATCGCTGAAGGCGGCGATCAAGGGGGCACAGTCGCCCTCGCGGCCGCCGAGCGCGCGAAAGCGACCGGCCCATTCCGGCTCCGGCCAGGTGGGCAGGCCGCGCGACGCGTCTGGCTGTCCCAGGACATCGCGTGCGGCGAACGTCGAGTCGCGCAGCCGGGCGCGGGCGCGGCGCGCGATGGCCGCGATGCGCGGATCGCGGTGCATCTCACCAGCCGCCAGGGCGGCCGAAGTGCTGTCGCGGCGGTCCTCGGCGCTGAGTACTTCGTATAGGAGGGTCGAATCGGCGCGCGAGAGCTGGCTGGCTGGCGACTGGGCCGCGGCCGCAGGTGGCAGGGCGAGGCCGGTCGCCACGAGCGTGATGCCGGTGAGCATCCGCAGGCACAGGGGCGTGCTCCAAGGCTGGCGCGAAGAATGGCTCATGGGCTGATGCTACCCCGGCCGCGTGGCCCCCGAAACCCCCGACGGATAGAATTCCTCCCTATGCTGCTGCTCAAGTTCCTCCAAACCATGTTCAAGGCGCTGAACTCGGACGGTACGCCCGGCCAGGTCGGCATGGGCATGGCCATCGGGCTCTGCTTCGGGCTCACGCCGCTCGTCTCGCTGCACAA
>PNKF01000160.1 GCA_013822285.1 Gemmatimonas sp. | reverse complement strand
AACTAGCTTCGGAAGAAATTGCCGCGCGCAGGCATCTGGCAAGGTTACCACTTCCGGTTCCGCGCGGCTGCCAAAGTCCCGCAGTTCAGCGCCAGCCTCTGCCGGTCCGTGATGGCGAATTCATCCAGTCGCAGGAGTTTCAGGGTCGACCCGTATTGCGTGCCAAAGCGCTGCGAATGGCCGGTCGAATTCAGCATGCGGTCGTAAGTGGCGGCAGCCAGCCAGCGAGCCTGCGGTGCTTCCAGGAGTATGCCGGCGACAGCCAGTTCATGTGCCAGACGGTAGCCATCGAAGTAGGGACTGTGCTGAAGCAGGAGGGAGGCGCGCACGAAATCCTGGCCGGTGCGCAGGTCACCGCTTGCGACGATCTCCCGGGTGCGGGCGTTGCGCTTAAGGTCGGCGACTTGGATCGCCTGAAGCTCTGCCTGGCTCAGTTTGCTCCAGTCGGACTTTCGGACGCTTGGTCGTCGTCGAAGAGTGTCTTCAGCTCAACATTGTCGCTCCCGGTCGAGGCAAGGCGTGCGGCAGAAGGATCGCTCCAGATATTTTGGATGGCAGGTGGGGCCAGCGACTTTGGCACCGGCTCGACAACCTGTGCGAGATAGCCGGTGGCGAGAAAGCGGGCGGGCTGCCCAAGGGCGATCTGGAAGTTGTCCCACGCCTCACGCAGCGCGGGGTCCGGCTGCTTGGGATCGAGCGCCAGGGCGGTGAGAAGCAGCTCGTAGCGGCTGCGCGCGACGCGAAAATTGTCCTGGCCCCAGGTGCACAGGGACGCTGCGCCTCGGAACTCATCGGCGGTCTGCAGGGAGCCGCTCTCGATCAGCCGGAAAACATCGGCGGAGAATTCCTCGGCAACCGCCGGCGCTATCGGCCCGGAAGGCCGGCGCGATTTCAGGCTGGCGAGATCAGGCGGAGGATTGCTGGTGGCCGAATTGTCGGCGGAGAGGAGAAGCGAGGCCGGGAACAGCACGAGGCCGATCCCAAGAATGAGCAGTTGGGAGCCCATGGTATTTTGGCTATTGAATGTGCGGCCCGTGCGCCGTGCAGAGTGCCGTCAGTCATTCCGCACGGCAAGATCCGGGTTCACCGAGCACGAGGGCTTGACGCCATGCGGATTTGCGAACCTCGTCAAGCTGCCCCGCGCGGGCGTTGGAAATGCACGGCACGGAATTCGTCCAGGACCTCGCGATCGTGATGCTGGTGGCCGGCCTCGTCGGCTGGGTGTGCCATCGCATCGGGCTGTCCGTGGTGGTCGGCTACCTGGCGGCCGGCATCGTCATCGGGCCGTTCACGCCGCCGTTCACGCTGGTGTCGAGCACGGCGCGGATCGAGACGCTGGCGCAGGTGGGGTTGGTGTTTTTGATGTTCTCCATCGGCATGAAACTGAGCCTGCGCAAGCTGCGGCGGCTCGGGCCGGCGTTGATCGTGGCGACGGCGGTGGGGGCGGTGGTGATGTATATCTTCGCGCGCGCGCTCGGGGCGGCGCTGGGCTGGCCGCCGACGCAGACGCTGTTTCTCGCCGCGATGCTGATGGTGTCGTCGTCGGCGATCATCAGCAAGGTGCTCGCCGACACGGGCGGCACGCACGAGCGGACGAGCCAGACGGCGATGGGCGTGTCGGTGCTCGAGGACGTGGTGGCGATCGTGATGCTGGCGATCCTGAACTCGTTCGTCGCAACGCACGCGGCGAAGGCGAACGGCATGGGCGACACGCTGGGGTTGCTCGGGGCGTTCGTGATGCTGGCGGGTGTGGCGGGGTTGCTGGCGGTGCCGTGGCTGCTGCGGAAATTGTCGGTGTCGGCCAGCGAGGAGCTCATGACGATCGTGACGGCGGGCCTGCTGTTCATGCTCGCGGTGTTGGCGGAGCGCGCGGGATTCTCGATGGCGCTGGGGGCGTTCCTGCTCGGCGCGATCGTGGCGGAGACGCCGCACCGCACGCAGGTGGACCGGACGTTCGAGGGGATGCGCGACATTTTCAGCGCGGTGTTCTTCGTGGCGATCGGGATGTTGATCGACCTGCGGTCGGCGGCGCACCTCTGGTGGCTCGCGCTGGTCATCGCCGGTTGCGCGATCGTGGGGCGGACGCTCGCGGTGGCGGCGGGCATGATCGTGACGGGCGCCTCGACGAAGGACGCGTTCACGGTCGGCGCGTCGGTGACGCCGTTGGGCGAGTTTTCGTTCATCATCGTGCAGCTCGGCGTGCTCGCCGGCGTGATGACGACGGATTTTCAGGCGGTGGCAGTCGGCGTCGTGCTCCTGACGGCGCTGACGGCTCCGGTGCTCGCACGGCGCGGATCGCGCCTCGGCGAGTGGGTGGAAACGCGGCAGCCGAAATGGTTCGAGAACTGGCTCGTTTACTACCGCGGCTGGCTCGACCGGATGCAGGCGCGCCAGAAGCGGAACATGCTCTGGCAACTCAGCCGCAAGCGCGTGATCCAGGTGGTGGTCGAAGTGTTTGTGGTGACCGGATTGCTCGTGTTTGCGGAAGACCTGCTGGAGACGCTGCTGCCGTTCATCCCGGGCAAGGACCTCTTTCCGCAGGCGCCGCGGGTGTTGTTCTGGTGCGCGCTCGTGCTCGTGATCGTGGCGCCGCTGTTCGCGATCTGGCGCAACGTGTCGGTGCTCGCGATGCTGCTTGCCGAGGTGAGCACGGCGGGCCGCCCGAACACCGCGAAGCTGCGTCCGATGGTGGAGACGGGCGTGAAGGTGGTGGCGGGGATCGTGATGTTTATCTGGATCAGCGCGGTCGCGCCGGTCGAGGTGATGGGGCGCTGGGTGCCGTTGCTCGTGCTCCTGCTGAGCGTGGGCGTGATCGTGTTTGCCCGGCACAAACTCATCTATTGGCACAGCGTGCTCGAGGGGGAGTTGCAGGACCGCATCGTGCAGAACGACGAGAAGTTCACCGGCACGACGGCGCCGTGGCTGGCGCAGCACAGCGAGTGGCATCTGGGGCTGCAGGAGTGCGTGCTGCCCGACCAGGCCGACGTGCGCGGAAAAACGCTCGGCGAGTTGGCGCTGCGCTCGCGCTTCGGCTGCACCGTGGCGGGCGTGGAACGGCAGGGTGTGATGGTGGGCAATCCCTCGCCGCTGACGGCGCTGTATCCGCGCGACAAGATCCTGTTGCTCGGCGACGCGAAGCAGACGGGGGCGTGCAAGGCGTTTCTCTCGCACGTGAGCGGCGCGGCGGCGGATTCGAATTTCGACGAGGTGCGCATGGAAACGTGCGAGCTGCCCGCGGGCTCGAAACTCGTCGGCCGCAGCCTGGCCGAGCTCGCGCCGACGAAGGTGGTCGGCGTGCAGGTGGCGGGCATCAACCGCGGCGGGCTGCGCATCCTGAATCCGAGCGGCGAGGAGAAGCTGCTGGCGCACGACGACGTGCTGCTGCTCGGCAGCCCGGATCAGATCAAGGCGTTCAAGGCCTGGGCCCGCGAGGGGACGGAGGGGCCCTGATCATGGAACAAGCCGTTGGACCGCTGATTTTCGCTCACCCAAGCCGAACAGCGCCGCCTTGCCCGTTCCCTGAAACAACTTCGCGCCCAGGCCAAACTCCTCGGCTTCGAACTTACTTCAACCGGGATGCTGCGATTCTCCGGAGTGTAGGAGGGGCTTTATGCCCCGACCTGGGCAGCGCTTGTCGCGCACGAAGAAGTCGCGGCATAAAGCCGCTCCTACATTCGGAAGCGGTGTTCACGCCGCCCCCCTCCGGTGCGGCGTCGTGGTTCGCGGCGGCAACGGGTGCCGTTAGCCGCTGGAACGTGCGGCGGGGCGTGCGCCGCGCAATTACCGCTCGCCGAACACCGCGTCCTGCGCGGCTGCGCTGAAGTCCGCGAGGTCGGCGCGCGTGATGATGCCGGCCCGGCGCATGTCCCAGAGGCGTATCGTCATCTTCGAACGCGCGATATCGTCGAAGCAGCGCCGAAGGGTGCGCGCCTCCTCGGCGATCTGCTGCTCGGCGTCCCAGAATCGCTCGGTGGGCGACTTGCCCTCCGCTTGCAGCGTGGCGATCAGGCGGGGAATGCGGGCGGCGAGGTAGCGCTCGCGCCATTGGTCCAGCCCGGCGCGGAATTTCTTCCAGTCCGATTCCTGCGGCGGATTCATGCGTGAACTCTTAGCGCGAACGCCGCGGCCAAGCCAGAATTTCTCCAAGGGAACTGAAGTTCGCCCCGATCGCGCCGATGGTTACGCCGCACCTCGGATGCGGCGTTCTTCTTGGCGGCGGCAACGATTGCCGGGCTCGGCAAAGATTGCCCGGGACGCACCCGGCAGGGCGGGCGGGGAACGCGGGGCACGGACGCGAAAGTTTTTAATTCGTTGAAAGCCCGCAGCTAATCCGGGAGGCAAAATCGTTGGCATCGGCGTTGCTCTGCGGCGGCCTGAATGAACATCGGGCTTTACCAGAGCGCCTCCTCGCTGTCCGCCCTCGAGCGCTGGCAGGACGCCGTGTCGCAGAACCTCACCTCTGCGCAGACGGCCGGCTTCCGGAAACGCACCGTCCAGTTCTCCACGCAGACCGCCGGCAAATGGAACATCAACCCCTACGCCAAGAACGCCGGCGCCGAGAACGAGCACCCGGTGCTCTTCACCAAGGTCAGCACGGGCATCAATTTCCTCACCGGCGAAACCCAGCCGACGCGGCGCGAGCTCGACGTCGCGATCCAAGGCGACGGTTTCTTCGAGATGAACGGCCCCGACGGCCAGAAACTCTACACGCGCAACGGCGAGTTCCGCGTCACGCCGGAGCGCGTGCTCGTCGGCGCCGGCGGCCTCGAGGTGCTCTCCGAGGGCGGCTCGCCGATCCTCACGCTGCCGGGCGGTGGCGCGCTCACGGTGAATCGCGACGGCACGATCTTCCAGGGCACCACGCCGCTCGGGAAAATCTCGATCCAGAAATTTTCCAACACCGCGGCGCTCATGCCGACCGTCGCGGGCCTCTTCGTCGCCGGTCCGAACGCCGGCAAGGAATCGGTCGACGAGCCCGAGCTCATGCAGGGCTACCTCGAGCAGAGCAACGTCCAGCCGCTCCGCGAGATGGTCGACCTCGTCCTCATTTCGCGCGCCTACGACGCCAACCAGAAGATCATCACCACCGCCGACCAGCAGATGGAAAAAACCCTGCAGGCCCTCGGCTGAACCGCCCCGCGCG
>PNKF01000159.1 GCA_013822285.1 Gemmatimonas sp. | reverse complement strand
TCATGGCGGCGAGCCAGCTCGGCGACTGGCGGGCGCTGCTGGCGCAGGGCCCGTCGCCCGAACTGCTGGGCTTCGCGGCGCTGCTGTTGGTGCCACCGCTGTTCTTCTTCGTGCTGTCCCACATGGTCGCCCGCGCGCAGGAACTGCGCCTGATCTCGCGCTCGATGTCGGAAGTGGCACTGCGCCTCGCCGAGCCGGAGACGATCGCCTCCGACTCGATCGTGTCGGTCGGCCAGGCCATCCGCCGCGAGGTCGCCGCCATGGGCGACGGCGTCGAGCGCGCGCTCGCCCGCGCCGCCGAACTGGAATCGCTAGTGCATAATGAGGTCGCCGCGCTCGAGCGCTCCTACAACGACAACGAGCTGCGCATCCGCGGCCTGATCGAGGACCTGGCCAGCCAGCGCGAGTCGCTGATGGGGCAGGCGGACCAGATCCGCAATTCGATCTCCAGCGTGCATCTCGGGCTGACGCAGGACATCACCTCGGTGAGCGAGATGGTCTCGGGCACCGTCAACGACGCCGCCCAGCGCATCACCCGCTCGCTCGCCGACAAGGGCGAGCAGATCACGGTCGCGCTCGGCCGCGCCGGCGACTCGATGATCGACGCCATCGGCGATCGCGGCACCGAACTGCTCGACCAGCTCAACCGCACCAGCGAGGAGGTCAGCCGCACGCTCGACGCCGCCAATACCCGGCTGGTGTCGGCGCTCAATTTCAAGACCGACGAATTGACCGACCGCATCGTCGACATTTCGAGCGACCTGTCGCAGACCCTGTCGCAGCGCCTCGATCGCATCGCCGACGACCTGCAGGACAAGACCGCCAACCTCGCCGAGAACCTGGCGCAGCGCACGACCGACGCCGGCTCGGAGCTGACGCAGCTCACCGAGAACCTGTCCGAGCAGCTCGCCGCCCGCTCGCGCGACGTGGTGACGGCGCTCATCGACACCGGTAGCCGCATGGCCGAGACGCTGGTCACGCGCGCCGACGAGGTCAACAACAGCATCAAGGCGTCCGGCGACTCGCTCGCACTCGACCTCAGCCTGCGCGGCAGCGATCTCGTCACCAAGCTGGAAGAGGCCGGCACTCGCATCAACGAGACCATCCTGTCGCGTGGTTCGGCCGTCACCGAAACCTTCCAGCAGAAGGCCGACCAGCTCGCCTCCGTGATCGCGACCCGCACCGAGGCGGTGCAAGACATGTTGCAGACGCGCTTCGCCTCGATCGAGAGCGTGCTGACCCACAACGGCACCGAGCTCGCCGAGAAGCTGTCGCGCGACACCGCGGAGCTGAGCGGCGTGATCGCCCGCACGCTCGGCGACCTCGATCGCACCGTCACGGTGTTCGGCGGCGAACTGGTGGACAAGCTCGCCGTGCGCAGCACCGAGATGAGCTCCACCCTGCGCGGCCATATCGACACTTTCGATGCCCGTTCGGCCGAGCGCCTGGCGGAAGCGACCAACCTGCTCGAAGGCAGCATGAACTCGTTCGAGACCCGCACCGGCTCGCGCATGAACGAGATCACCGAAGCGCTACGGCTGCGCGCCGACGATTTCGAGAACCAGGCCGGCAGCCGCATCGACCGGCTGGGCGACGTGATGCGCTCGCAGGTGCAGGACTTCGACGCCCGCATCGACCGCTTCGGCGATGCCATGCGCGAGCAGGTGCAGTCGTTCGACACCCAGATGGGCCAGCGTGCCGGCGCCATCGCCGAGGCGCTCGACCTGCGGCTGATGCGCGCCGAGCAGGCGCTCGAGACCCGCACCCAGTCGATCAACGAGATGCTGGGCAGCCGCGTGCTCGAGGTCGCCCAGACGCTGACCGACGGCGGCAAGGACGTGGTCGGCGCGCTCGACAGCCGCGTCAACGACATCTGCGCGTCGATCGACGAGCGCAGCACCCGGCTGGTGGAGCAGATTCGCGCCCATGCCGGCGAGGTCGACCGCGCCTTCGGCTCGCGCGCCGACGAGCTGGCGAGCGGGCTCGACGCGCGCATCAACCGCTTCCAGGAGCTGCTGATCGATCGGGTCGAGACCGTCACCAGTCAGATCGAGTCGCGCGGCTCGGCGGTCGCCAACTCGATCGCCAACCGCATCGAGCAGCTCAACCAGACGGTCAAGACCACCACCAGCGATGCCGAGCGCGCGCTGAGCGCGGTCGCGGCCTCCACCGCCGACCTGGTGCGCGGCAGCTCGCAGGACGCCCAGCGCTCGCTGGTGCTGCTCGCTTCCGCCACCTCCGAGGCGGTCCGTTCCGGTGCGCAGGACGCCGAGCGCTCGCTCAACGCGCTCGCCAACTCGACCGGCGACACCATCCGCACCAATACCCAGGACGCCACCCGTTCGCTCGAGGCGCTGGCCGCCTCTACGGCCGCGGCGGTGCGCGGCAGCACGCTCGACGTCGGCCGCTCGCTGGAGGCGGTGGCCGCCTCCACGGTCGACGTGCTGCGGGCCGGCACGCGCGACGCCGAACGCACGCTCAACGCGCTTGCCGCCAGCGCCTCCGATACCATCGGCGCCGGCACCCAGGACGCCGAGCGCCGCATGCACGCCATGATCAACCTGCTGTCGGACACGCTTGGCTCCGGCGCGCAGGACGCCGAGCGGCGCATGGAGGCGCTCGGCAACCAGTTGATGCAGATCCTCGGCTCCGGCACCTTCGATGCCGAGCGCAGGATGCAGGCGGTGGCGGAGACGATCTCGGCCACCATCGGCTCGGAGACCCAGGAGGCCGAGCGCCGGGTCCACAACCTCGCCTCGCTGATCGTCGAACGGATCGGCTCGGGCACCCAGGAGGCCGAGACCCGCCTGCATGCGCTCAACGCACTGGTGGCCGATACCATCGGCTCCGGCACGCTCGACGCCGAGCGCCGGGTGCAGGGCCTGGTGGGCGAACTGAACGAGGCCGTGGGCTCGGGCACCGCCGACGCCGAGCGGCGCATCCAGTCGTTGTTGTCGTCGCTCGCCGATCGCATCGGCGCCGGCACCCATGACGCCGAATTGCGGCTGCGCGCGCTGTCGGCCGCCATTCCCGACCAGATCGAGACCGGCACGATCGAGGCCGAGCGCCGCATCGAGGCACTGGCGGCGCAGACCGCCGGCACGCTGCGGGCCGGCGCGGAAGACGCCGAGCGCCGCATGGGGGCGGTCGCCTCCACCGTCGCTGAGCAGGTCGGCGGCAGCGCCCGCGACGCCGAGCGCGTGCTCGGCACGCTGGCGGCCGGCATCACCAAGGTGTTGACGCAGAACGCCGGCGAAGTGGAGCGCACCTTGCTGGGCGTCAGCGCCGAGGTCGTGCGCGCCATGGGCGGCAAGGCCGAGGAACTGACCGCGACGCTCAATCACCGCGGCCAGGATCTGTCGCGCGTGCTGGACGAGAAGAGCAGCGCCTTCCTGGGCGCGCTCGACACCAAGAGCCGGGCGCTCACCGGCGAGGTGGCGCGCATCACCGGCGAAACCGTCAAGGCGATCGAGGCCAAGAGCCAGAGCTTCACCGGCGACGTCATCCGCGTCACCGACCAGACCATGAAGACCTTCGACGGCAAGGGCACCGGGCTTGCCAAGGCGATCCTCGCCAACAGCGAGGAGATCGTCCGCCTGATCACCCAGGCGAGCGCCACCGCCACCGCCTCGGTCGGCAAGGCGCTGAGCGACCTCGAGGACAAGGCCAAGCTGGCGGTCGAGAAGTCGCAGCGCACCTCGACGGCGGCGGTGGCGGAGATGCTGGAGACCCACAGCATGCTCCGCAACGACACCACCACTCTGTTCGAGCGCCTGCGCGAGGCCAACACGCTGCTGCAGGAGGTGCTCACCGGCGCCACCCAGAACCTCGGCCTGATCGAGACCACGCTGTCGACGCGGGTGAAGGACTTCGTGACTGCGCTCGGCGACATCTCCGAACGCAGCGGCAGCGCCAGCGCCGAGGTGGAAAAGCAGGTGCGCTCCTTCCACGCCGTCACCAGCAGCGTGCTCAACGACATCGTGGGAGTGGCCTCGCGCTTCGAGGAGCAGGGTCGGGCCCTCTCCGGCGCCGCCGCCATGCTGGAGGACAACCACCGCCGGGTCGAGGCGACCTTCGCCGAGCGCCAGCATGCGCTCGACGTGGTGGTCGAGGAGCTGGGCAGCCGTACCGACACGCTCGATCAGCGCTTCGAGCGCTTCTCGACGCTGCTGCAGGACCAGCTCACGGGGGCCGAGGCCCGTGCCCGCGAGATCGCCCGCGTGATCGCCGAATCGAGCACTGAAGGCACGCGCGCCATCGCCAATCAGTACGAGCAGATGCGCACGCTGACCGAGGAGGAGCGGGCGCGCACCCAGACCACGCTGCGGGCGCTGTTCGACGAGACGACGCGCGATGCAAAGATGCTGTTCGAGCGCACCACCAATGAGACCCACTCCCTGTTCGAGCGCGCGGCCGAGCGCTTCACCCGCCTGGTCGCCGACATGAAGGAGGCGTCGAGCGCCGTGCAGCGCGAGCTCGACGAGACGCGCGAACAGCTCCGGCGCGGCATCTTCGAACTGCCGCAGGACACCGCCGAGAGCACGGCGCAGATGCGCCGCGTGATCGTCGAGCAGATCGACGCGCTGGCCGAGCTCAACCGCATCGTCGCCAAGCACGGCCGCTCGATCGACGCCGCGCAGCCGCGCACCTCGGTGCGCGAGGAGGCGATCGCCGCGGTGGCGAGCGCCACCGGCCAGGGGCCGGTGCGGACGGCGACCGTCGCCGCCGCCACGCTGCGGCGGTCCGAGCCGCGGCTGCTGGCCGGCGGGGACGGCGGCTGGACCGACGAGGCAGGCTCGGCGCCCGCCGCCAAGCGGGGCGCCCTGGGGCCGCTCGAATCGATCTCGATCGATATCGCCCACATGGTCGACCATGACGCCGCGGTCGACCTGTGGGAGCGCCGCCGGCGCGGGCACGCGCCCGCCGACCGTCGGCTCTACACCTCGCAGGGGCTGCAGACGTTCGAGGAGATCCGCCGCAAATACAATGCGGACCGCGACTTCCGCGCCACCGTCGACCGCTACGTCGCCGAGTTCGAGCGGCTGCTCGACGAGGTGGCGCAGGACGACCGCAATTCGGCGGTCGCACGCAGCTATCTGACCTCCGACACCGGCAAGGTCTACACCATGCTGGCGCACGCCGCCGGCCGGCTCGACTGA
>PNKF01000158.1 GCA_013822285.1 Gemmatimonas sp. | reverse complement strand
GTGCGCGGGATGAGACCGTAGTCGCCCGGGTAGTGCACGGCGGAGTAGAGCACGCGGTCGAGCCGGAACAGTCCCGACTCCTTGTCGAGCTCATATTTGTTGCGTGCGCCCTGCGGGATCTCGATCACGGCGGTGACGATTTCCGGCGCCTGGCGTCCCGGCGGCAGGTCCTTCCATGGGTGAATCACCGCTGCGACTCCATCGCGGCGCGCTTGCGCGCGATGCTGGCGCGCCGGACGCGGATTGAAATCGCGTAGCCGACGAACATCACGATCAGCGCGCCGTAGGCCATCTGGTAGTAGATCGCATTATCCGGCATCAGGACTCCGCGGTGGATGCGTCGAGCAGCGCGTCGCGCTCGGCGGCGAGCGCCATGCGCTGGCGCACCAGTGCGATGTAGAGCAGCGTGAACGCGCCGAGGGAGAGGAACAGCGTCGCCACCATGACGCCCGGCATCTGGATGCCCGCCGTGTTGGCCACCACCGGCGTGGGGTGCTGCGTGCGGAACAGGTACACGCTGAGGTGGATGAACGGGATCAACAGCGCGCCGAGGATCCCGACGACCGCGGAATAGCGAGCCCGCGCCTCGCGCTCGTCCACGGCGGAGCGCAGCACGAGATAGCCGAGGAAGAGGAACCAGAGGAAGAGCGTGGACGTGAGGCGCGCGTCCCAGACCCACCAGGCGCCCCAGATGGGCTTGCCCCAGAGCGGGCCCGACACGAGCACGCCCGTCGTGAAGATCACGCCCACCTCTGCCGACGACTCGGCGAAGCGGTCGAGCCGCGGATCCTTGATGAAGAGCCACACGCCGCCGGCGATCGCCGTGAGGCCGAACGCGAGGAAGGCGACCCAGGCGGACGGCACGTGGACGTAGAAGATCTTCTGCGCGAGGCCCTGCAGGCGTTCGGCCGGCGTGAAGTAGATCGCGCGCACCAAGGCCGCGGCCATCGCGGCGACGGCGACGGCCATCAGCCAGTCGAATCCGGCACGGCGGGCGGGAGCGGAAGCAGTCATCAAGTCAGTCTTCGAGCGTGAACGGGAAGGCGATGGTACAAGCGTACAGGAACACGAGGTCGAACGCGAGCAGGATGCGGAGCCAACCGAGGGATTCCTCCAGCGGGCGTCCCGCGAGGAGCTTCGCCGTCAGCTGCGCGGCCGGCAAGACGATCGGCACGAAGAACGGCAGGGCCAGCACCGGCAGCAACAGCTCGGCCATCCGCGTGTTGGACGTGATGCCCGCGAACAGCGTGCCGATGCAGGTGAGGCCGATCGCCGAGAGTAGCATCACGATGGCGAGCGGCCCGAGCACCGTGGTCAGCGGCAGGTTGTAGAACAGCGCCAGCGCCGGCAGGGCCACCAGTTGAACGCCGAGCACGAAGGCGAGGTTCGCCGAGGCCTTGCCGAGGAAGATGGCCTCGCGGGAGATCGGCGCGACGAGCAGCGCGTCCATCGCGCGTTCCTGCTGCTCGACACCGAAGCTGCGGTGCAGTCCGAGCAGCCCCGAGAACGTGAAGGTCACCCAGAGGATGCCCGGCGCGACGTCCACGGCCGCCACCGCGGTGGGATCCCAGGCGAAATAGAAGATGACCAGCGAGAGCAGCGAGAGGACGAGCGCCGAGAGGAAGGCGGAGCGCGAGCGGAACTCGATGGCGAGATCCTTGCGCGCGACGAGTCCAGCCGCGGCGAGGAGGCCCGGCGGCGTCGGCGCGCCTCGACGGGGAGCGGGGGCCGTCATGCGAAGAGCTCCCGGTACTCGGCGGCATAGCGCACGACGTCGAGGCCAGCCGTGGCTTCATGGCGCACGAAGCTGCCGGCGCGCATCACCGCGGCATGCGACGCCACCGCGAGGCCTTCGCTGAGTGCGTGCGTGACGACGACGAGCGCCGCCCCCGCCGCGCGGCGTTCGAGCAGCAGGCCCGTGAGCGCGTTCGCGCCCTGCTCGTCGAGGCCGGTGTACGGTTCGTCGGCCAGCAGGACATCGGGCCCGTGCACGATGGCGCGGGCGATCGCGACGCGCTGTTGCAGGCCTCGCGACAACGCGCGCACGGGGACTTCGGCGCGGTCGGCCACGCGCAACTGCTCGAGCGCGTGCTGCGTGGCGCCCTCGGCGTCCGCGATGCCGTGCAGTTGTGCGGCAAAGCGTACGTTCTCGCGGGCCGTGAGCGTGTCGTAGAGCATGGTGCGATGCGAGATCAATCCGACCCGTGCGCGAGCCTCAGGGGCGGGCAGCATCTCGCCCGCGATGGCCGCGGCTCCGACATTCGGCTTGAGCAGGCCCGCGAGCAGGCGCAGCAGCGTGGTCTTGCCGGCGCCATTGGGGCCAAAGAGCGCGAGCGCGTCTCCGGCGGCGATGCCGAATGAGACGTCGTTGACGGCGCGCCGTGCGCCGAAGCTGCGCACGAGGCGACGGGCTTCGAGCAGCGGGGTCAACGGAGCGGATCCGAGGCGAGCGGCATCCTCGGAAAGTTACCCGCCGCGCCGCCTGGACGGGACGGCGCGACGCGAATCAGTTGCTCCGTACGATGTCGAAGAGCGGGCCCATGCGCGTCTCCTCGAAGAGCCGCTCGACCGGACTCGGCACCGCATGGAGCCGCACGCGCATGTTGCGCTCGCGGGCGCGCTTCTGGAGCAGGATCAGGACGCCGAGGCCCGAGGCGTCGATGTCGACGACGGCCCCGAGAAAGAGCTCGACGGCGGGGGCACCCATCGCCGTGGCGGCGTCGAGCGCGTCCAACGCCTGCGTGCGGAACTCCACGCGGGTGTCGGTGGTGAGATGCGACGGACAGGCGAGCGGTGCCATGGGGACGACGTCCGGGGCCAGAGTTGTTGCGGCGGTCATGCGAAATCCTCCAGTGGAGGCGCGACGCCACGCCGACCTGCGATGCCCCGATGTCTCCGCGTGTAGCTCGTGTCCTGCGGTCACTTCGGCAACCGGACGATCTCGGCACCCCGAGACTCCTGGCTTTGCGTCCCCGCCTCGCGACGGGTTTGCTCTTGTCGGTGTGGCGAACTGCGCGCCACTAGCACGATATGGCGAGATGCGTGCCAATCGGCGATTTATGTAAGTTATTGATTTTTCAGGATTTAAAGTGGTATCACATCGTGATTTCTTCGGTTTTTCTCGCAGGTCGCGGCAGTTGTGGCGTAATACGCGGCGGTGTCAAATTTCTTTACGGAAGAGACTTCGCCACGAAGGCACAACGACACGAAGGAAGTGCAACAGCAACGCCACAGAGGCACGGAGTCACTGAGGTCGCACGGAGAACTGAAGGACCTTGGTGGCCCGCAGCGATTCATCGGCGCCGACCCACAAGCATTTGCCGCTGCAGTTCTCCGTGAATGCCTCTGTGCCTCTGTGCCTCTGTGCCTCCGTGGCAAAGTTTTTCGATGTGCCTTCGCGGTGAGCGCCGTTCGCCCCGCCAGCACAAGCGTGATGTACGCACCAAGCATTCGCGTTAGGATTGTCATATGACCGAGATTCGCGACCTCCTCGTCGAGACCCGCTCCTTCCCGCCGCCGCCGGCCTTCGCGGCGCAGGCGCACGTGAACTCCCGCGCGCTGCACGAGGCGGCGGACGCCGATTTCATTCAGTACTGGGCCGAACAAGCGGCGACGCTGACCTGGTCCAAGCCCTGGGACCGCGTGCTCGACTGGCAGCCGCCCCACGCCAAGTGGTTCCTCGGCGGCCAACTCAACGTCAGCGAGAACTGCCTCGACCGGCATCTCACGGGCGCGCGGCGCAACAAGGCCGCCATCGTCTGGGAAGGAGAACCTGGGGATCGCCGTACGCTGACCTACTGGGAGCTCGCGCGCGAAGTGCGCACGTTCGCGAATGTCCTCAAGGGACTGGGCGTACAGAAGGGCGATCGCGTGGGCATCTACCTGCCGCTGATTCCCGAAGCGGCCATCGCCATGCTCGCCTGCGCCCGCATCGGCGCGATTCACTCCGTGGTGTTCGGCGGCTTCAGCCCCGAGTCGCTGCGCGACCGCATGAACGACGCGCAGGCGAAAGTCGTCATCACCTCCGACGGTGGCTATCGCCGCGGGCAGATCGTCCCGCTCAAGCGCAACACCGACAAGGCGCTCGAGGAGTGCCCGAGCGTGCAGCACGTGGTCGTCGTGCAACGCCGGACCTCAGGCCCGATCACCGAAGCGCACGTGGATATGAAGGAGGGGCGCGACCACTGGTATCACCGGCTGATGCAGCATGCCAATGACCAATGCGCTCCCGAGCCGATGGACGCCGAGGATGTGCTGTTCATCCTCTATACCTCGGGCACGACGGGAAAGCCCAAGGGCATCGTGCACACGACGGGCGGCTATCTGACGGGCGTCGCCAGCTCGACGAAGATGGTCTTCGACCTGAAGGAAGACGACGTCTTCTGGTGCACGGCGGACGTCGGCTGGATCACGGGCCACAGCTATCTCGTGTACGGTCCGCTGGCGAACGGCGCGACCTGCGTGATGTATGAAGGCGCCCCCGACTGGCCCGAGCGCGATCGCTTCTGGAGCATCATCGCGCGGCACGGCGTGACGGTGTTCTACACGGCGCCGACGGCGATCCGCGCCTTCATGAAGTGGGGTGTGGAGCATCCACAGCGGCACGATCTCTCCACGCTGCGCCTGCTCGGCTCCGTGGGCGAACCGATCAATCCGGAAGCCTGGATGTGGTACCAGGAACACATCGGCGGGAATCGCTGTCCGATCGTGGACACGTGGTGGCAGACGGAAACGGGGTCGATCGTGATCTCGCCGCTGCCGGGCCTCACGGCGACCAAACCAGGCTCCGCGACGCAGCCCCTCCCGGGCTACTCGGCCAAGTTGATGGACGCGCAGGCCAACGAGCTGACGAGCGGCGGTGGGTTGCTGGTGCTCACGAAGCCTTGGCCGTCGATGCTGCGCACGATCTGGGGCGACGACGCACGCTACGTGGAGACCTACTTCTCGAAGTGGGCCGGGCGTCCCGACCTCTACTTTGCCGGCGACGGCGCGAAGCTCGATGCCGACGGCTTCTTCTGGCTCTTGGGTCGCGTGGACGACGTGCTGAACGTCGCGGGGCACCGCATCGGCACGATGGAGGTGGAGTCGGCGCTGGTCGAGCACCCGGCGGTGGCCGAGGCGGCGGTGGTGGGCAAGGCGCACGAGCTCAAGGGCCAGGCGGTGTGTGCCTTCGTCACGCTGCGCGACGGCTTCCACAAGAGCTCCGAGCTGCGCGACGAGCTGCGCGAGTTCGTGGCCAAGAAGATCGGCGCCTTGGCGCGGCCGGATGACGTGCTCTTCTCGGCGGATCT
>PNKF01000157.1 GCA_013822285.1 Gemmatimonas sp. | reverse complement strand
GAATCTCTTCGCCAAGGACTTCACCGACCGCAGCATCTTCGGCTGGGAGATGCCGGCGACCTGGTTCCAGTCGGTGAACTCCTTCTTCATCATCGTGCTCGCGCCGGTGTTCGCCGGCCTGTGGGTCTGGATGGCGAAGCGCAACATGGAGCTCTCGAGCCCGGCGAAGTTCGCCCTCGGCCTGGCGCTGGCGGGTGTCGGCTTCGCGCTGATGATCGGCGCGGCCAACAAGGTGGTCGCCAGCGGCGGCACCGTGCTCGTCTCGCCCTGGTGGTTGATCGGCTCGTACTTCTTCCAGACGGTCGGCGAACTCTGCCTCAGCCCGGTGGGCCTCTCGTCGATGACCAAGCTCTCGCCGCGTCAGTATGTCGGCCAGATGATGGGCATCTGGTTCTTGGCGGCCTCGGTGGGCAATCTCGTCGCCGGCCTCGTGGGCGGGCACGTCGACCCATCGAATCTGCAGCAGACGCCGACGGTGTTCATCGGCACGACCATCGCCCTCGCCGTGGCGACCGGCGTGTTGCTCGCGTTGATCATCCCGATCCGCCGGATGATGCAGGGCGTGAAGTAAGCGAAGGCGGGGCTACTCGCCCCGCATCTTCTTCTTGAGGGCTTCGAGCGCGGCGTCCGCATGGGCGTCGCGCTCTTGCCGTTTGGCCTGTCGGCCCAGCGCATCGAGGTCGCGACGCAGGGGCGCATCATCGGGCAGACCGAGATCCGCATCGTTGAGCGGACGATTCGCCTCGCTGAGTCCCGAGCCTACCCCCAGCGACGCCTGCTTCAGCTGCGCCAGCATCTCGTCGTACTCGCGCTCGGCCAGTCCGTGCTCGGCCTCCTGCACGTCGAGCTTGCGCTCGAGCACCGCGATCCGCTCGGCGTGCTGCGCCTCATACTTCGCCGCCAGCGTGGCGGTCTCGGTGTCGTTGATGCCCTCCGCAAGCGCCCGGCGGCGTGAGGCGGTCGCGAGCTGCTCGCGTTCTTGCTTCAACCGCTCGCGGGTGATCTCCGCTGACTGCGCCAGGTCCTCGACGCCCAACTTGGCCAGCGCCAGGGCGCGCTTCATCTCCGCGATCACCGCGCGGCGATCGGCCGGGGCAATCCGGCCACCGACCAAGTCTTGGATGGTCTGCTTGAGCGAGTCGAACATCAACCGTTCCGGCGTGTGGTGGTGCGGGAAGAGTAACGCATGGGCCGCGAGCGATTCCACCGCGGGCCTCCCGTGACGATACCGTCGGCGCACGAGTCCTGTTTCAGATGCTCCATCGCCGCCCGGGCGACGCTCGGCTAAGCTGCGGCATCGTCACGGCAAGCCCGGCCACAGCCTGGGCACAGCCTGGGCACAGGGAACCCGCCAGCCGTTTCGGGGGCTTGTGGAGTAGTACCCGACAGGCCCTGGCCATAGGTTTCAGCCGTGCTCTACATCTGCATCCCCACCCACGACGAAGCTCCGACCGTCGGCGTCCTCCTCTGGCGCATCCGCAAGGTGTTCCAGGAGTACACCCGCGAGTACGAAGTGCTCGTCTACGACGACGCCAGCACCGACGGCACGCGTGACGTGCTCGAGCCCTACGAGAAGGCGCTGCCCCTCACCGTGCTCGGCGGCGCCACGCGCGTCGGCTACGCCAAGGCCGTCGACGCGCTGCTGCGCGAAGCCGCGCGTCGTACGCGCTATCCGCGCCGCGATGCCGTGATCCTCATGCAGGCGGATTTCACCGACCGGCCTGAGGAGATCCCCGAGCTGGTGAAGCGCTTCGAGGGCGGCGCCGACGTCGTCGTCGGCGATCGCGAGTTGCCCGCCGACGCGCCTGAGGAAATCCGCAAGCTGCACAAGTACGTCAGCTGGATTCCCAAGGTCTGGCCGCTGAAGCGCGCCGTCACCATCCCTGGCGTGAAGGATCCGTTCGGGTCGATGCGCCTGCTGCGCATCGCCACCGTGCGCGACCTGCTGCGCTCGCTCGACACCACGCCGTTGTCCTCGGCGCCGTCGACCTGGCAGACGAACCTCGACTTGCTCGTCGCGGCCGCGCCGCACGCGCGTCGCATGGAGTCGGTGCCGATCACGCTGCGCTACGACCTGCGCCCGCGCGAGACGCGGCGTCAGGCCTGGCCCGAGGCCTGGGGCATGGCGAAGGCCGCCTGGGCCGCCCGGAAGCACGCGTCGCGATGATCCGCCTGCTCGCCGCGGCCATTGTCGGGGCCTCGGCCCTCAGCGAAGCGTCGGCCCAGCCGACGCCGAAGGCCGTGCCGTTCGAGCTCGGCGAGTCGCTCACCTACGACGTGCGATTCGGCGCCGTGAAGGTCGGCACCGGGCGCATGCGCGTAGTCGGCCAAGAAGATGTGCGCGGCCGCAGCGCCTGGCACGTCCGCTTCAGCGTCAGCGGCGGCACCTTCTTCTACAAGGTCGACGACGTCAACGAGAGTTGGATGGACGTTCAGACGCTCAACTCGCTGCGCTTCGTCCAAGACCTCAATCAGGGATCGCGCGACCGCGAGCGCCGCTACGAGATCTATCCCGAGCGCGCCGTCTATCAGGAACTTGTGCGCGGCACCGAAGAGCGTCCCTCGGTGCGCGAACCGCTCGACGACGGCTCGTTCCTGTATTTCATCCGTACGGTGCCGCTTGTCGTCGGGCAGACCTACACGTTCAATCGCTATTTCCGGCCCGATCGCAATCCCGTGATCATCCGCGTGCTACGCCGCGAACGCGTGCGCGTGCCCGCCGGTGAGTTTGACGCCATCGTCGTGCAGCCGATCATCAAGACCAGCGGCATCTTCTCGGAAGGCGGCCAAGCCGAGATCTGGCTCTCCAACGATGAGAAGCGCATGATGTTGCAGATGCGTTCGCGCCTCTCCTTCGGCTCGCTCAACCTGTACCTCCGCAGCTATCGCCTCACGGCGAACGGCGCGGTCGTCGGGGAACCGTGAGCGCCGACCGTCGGCCGCCGCGGGAGATCGACCTCGCCCGCGTGCGCACCATCCCCGTCGCCACGCGCCCCAACAAGGTCGAGTCCGACGCCTTCGCCAAGCCCCCGAGCGACGCGAGGGGGTTCAATGATTTTCTCGACGCGCTCCCGCATGTCCTCAAGGCCGACGACTTCCGCCGCGTCGTGCGCGCCGTCGTCAGCGCCCATCGCAGGAAGCGTGGTGTGATCGTCATGCTCGGCGGGCACGTCGTGAAGACTGGCATCGCGCCGCTCCTGATCGACCTCATGAAGCGCGGCGTCATCACGCACCTCGCCATGAACGGCAGCGCCGCGATCCACGACTACGAGATCGCGCGATTCGGCGCCACGAGCGAGGATGTCGCCGCCGGCCTCAAGGACGGCAGCTTCGGCATGGCCGAGGAGACCGGCCGCGGTCTCAACACCGCCTTCACCACCGGCCGCACGCATGGTTGGGGCATGGGCGAATCCGTCGGCCGCGCACTCGCCGCCGAACCGAAGCTCGTGCATCCCGAGCAGTCGGTGATCCTCGCGGCGCACCAGCTCTGGATTCCTGTCACCGTGCACGCCGCCTTGGGCGCCGAGATCATCCATCAGCACCCCGCCGCCGACGGCGCCGCCATCGGCGACACCAGTCATCGCGACTTCCGCCGCCTAGCCGCCAGCTGCGAAGACCTGCATGAAGGCGGCGTCGTCCTCAACCTCGGCAGCGCCGTCATCATGCCCGAGGTGTTCCTGAAGGCGCTCACCGTCGCCCGCAACGTGAATGCCGGTCGTCCCACGCATTTCACCACGGCCGACTTCGACATGCAGCGCCACTATCGCCCGCGCGAGAACGTCGTGAAGCGCCCCGTCCTCGCCGGCGGCGAGGGCTTCGAGATTACGGGCCACCACGAACTCATGATTCCGCTGCTCGCCTGGGCGATCGTCGAGGGGATCGAGTCGAAAGGCTGACGGGAGTACTCACAACTGCAGTTGCGAGTGGTGAGTTGAGAGTGAACGACACAGGGCTCCGGCGCGCAATGCGCGCCGGAGCCCCGTGTATTTCAAACCTGAGCGGCAAGCACTGAGCTCTCAGCCCTAAGCAGTAAGCCCTGAGCAGTAAGCCCTGAGCAGTAAGCTCTCAGCTTAGAGCTTACAGCTTATAGCTGCCGTCGATTCAATTCCCGCCGAACTTCTCCTTCACCCCTCGCGCCGTATCCGGCGCGAACACCAGCATCAACACGTAGATGATGGCACCGATGATCAGGACCGGAATCGCCATCCCGAGCAGCGCGAAGAAGATGCCAAACAGTCCGCCGAGAATGCCGAAGACGAGCTTCAGCGCAAATAGGCCGACGAAGGCGAGGAGACCGATGACGAAGATGGTACGCAGCATGGCGAATCCCGATGTTGGGGTCACAGGAGCTTACGACCAGCCCGCGCGGACGGTTTCAGCCCAACGGGAAGCTAAGCCCACCCCGTCTCCCGTCTCCCGTCTCCCACCTCCCATCCCCCGCACATCTCCCGTCCTCGTCTCCCATCTCCCCCCCCGTCTCCCGCATTCCCGTCTCCCCACCTCCGCCCCTGCCCCCGTCCACCCTCTCCCAAATAACCTTCAAAAGCAAATATTAAAGGTTACCAATGATGGCATATCTCCAATCTCGTCCCTAGCATTAGAGTCATGGCTGAGCATCTCTACCAGATCATGGGCCGTCACCGCGCCGAGCCCCTCCCCGCGCGCAAGCCGTCTTGGCTCAAGGTGAAAGCCCCCGGCGGTGGCAACTACCTCCGCCTCAAGCAGCTCATGCGCGACCTCGACCTCCACACGGTCTGCGAGGAAGCCCACTGCCCCAACGTCGGCGAGTGCTGGGAGCACGGCACGGCCACCTTCATGATCCTCGGCGACGTCTGCACGCGAAACTGCGCCTACTGCGCCGTCGCCCACGGGCGCCCGCCGAAGTTCGATCCCGCCGAGCCCAGCCGCGTGGCCGAGGCCGCCAAGGCCATGAGCCTGCAGCACCTCGTCATCACCTCGGTGGACCGCGACGACCTGCCGGACTTCGGGGCCTGGGCCTTCGCCGAGACCATTCGCCAGGTGCACGAATCCGTGCCCGGCTGCTCCATCGAAGTGCTCGTCCCCGACTTCCAGGGCAACGTGGATTCGATCCGCACCGTCCTCGAGGCGCGCCCCGAGATCTACAACCACAACACCGAGACCGTGCCGCGCCTGTACAAGAAGGCGCGTCCCGGCGGCCGCTACGAGCGCGTGCTTGAGATCTTCCGCACCTCGAAGCGCATCGCCCCCGAGATCCCGACCAAGACCGGCATCATCCTCGGCATGGGCGAGACCAACGAGGAAGTCCTGCA
>PNKF01000156.1 GCA_013822285.1 Gemmatimonas sp. | reverse complement strand
TGCGATGACCTTCGTCGCGGGTCGCATCGACTCGCTGGCGCCGCATCCGGTGGTCGCGGCGATGAATCTCATGCAGTACGACGCGGCGGCGGTGGGGAACCACGAGTTCAATTACGGGCTCGGCATCTTCGACCGTGCGGTGTCGCAGGCGCGCTTCCCGTTCCTGGCGGCCAACACGCGGCGCCTCGACGGCGGGCATCAGTACCCAGGCCGCACCATGGTCACGCGCGCCGGCGTGAAGGTCGCCATCATCGGCGCCACGACGCCCGGTTCGATGGTCTGGGATCGCGACAACCTGCGCGGCCGACTCGTCGTCACCGACATCGTCGCGGCGCTGCCGGCCCAGGTGGATTCGGCCCGCGCCGAGGGCGCCGACGTCGTGATCGTCGTCGCGCACGCAGGGCTGGATGAACTCACCTCGTACGACACCATCGCCACGGGGCTCGCACAGGAGAACCCGATGGCCCGTGTCGCGCGCGAAGTCCGCGGCATCGACGCCATCGTCATCGGGCACTCGCATCGCGAGATGACCGATTCCCTGATCAACGGCGTGCTCATGGTGCAGCCGCGCAACTGGGCGACCAGCGTGTCGGTGGTGACGCTCGACCTGGAGCGCCGCGGCGGACGATGGGCCCTGACTGCGAAGCGCGGCGAGACCGTGCAGGCCCGCAACTGGCCGGAGCAGCCGGTGCTGGTGCGCACGGTCGAACGCGCACACCAGGCGGCCGTGCGGTACTCCACGGCCGTCATCGGCCGCACCAGCGTCGCGTGGATCACGGATTCGGCGCGCATGGTCGACCGCCCGATGATCGATCTCATCCAAGAGGTGCAGCGCCGCGAGTCCGGGGCCGAGCTGAGCATCGCGTCGGTGTTCAGCACGGAGGCGCGCTTCGAGGCGGGGAACATCACGGTGGAGCGCTTGGTCGCGCTCTATCCCTACGAGAACACGCTGCGCGCGCTCAAGCTCTCGGGCGCGCAGATTCGCGCGCACCTGGAATACACGAACCGCTATTGGATCGTCGAGCGCGCGGCGAATGGCGCGTTCAGCGTGCGCAACGACCCGGGCATTCCCGGCTACAACTACGACGTGCTGCAGGGGCTCGACTACACGGTCGATCTCTCGCGGCCGATGGGGCAGCGCATCGTGCGCCTCGAGCGCAACGGCCGTCCGGTGGCCGACACCGATAGCTTTACGGTCGCCTTGAACAGCTACCGCGCTTCGGGTGGCGGTGGCTACGACATGTTGCGTGGCGCGCCGGTGGTGCACGAAGGCGGCCGCGAGATCCGCGAACTGATCATCGAGGACATCAAGCGCCGCGGCACGCTGGAGCCGCGCGATGTCTTCGTGCAGAACTGGACGATGCTGCCGCCGCGGGCCTCGTTGCGGCTGATCGCGATGAACGACATGCATGGTGCCTTTCGCCCGCGGCCCGTCGGCAGCCTGGGCAACCGCGGTGGCTTCGCCCAGATCGCGACCATGGTCCGCGAGGCGCAGGCGGAATGTGCGCCCGTGTGCTCGACGCTGGTGCTGAGCGGCGGGGACCTGTTCACCGGTACGCCTCCCTCCGACCTCACCAAGGGCGCGCTGGTCGTGCCCGTGCTGAACGCGATGGGCTTCGCGGCCCACGCGCTCGGCAACCACGAGTTCGATTACGGCCAGGACACGCTGCGGGTGCGCATGCGCCAGCTGACGGCCCCGGTGCTCGGCGCCAACGTGACCTATGCGGACGGCCGTGACGTGGAGTGGATCGCCAACGACACGCTGCTCGACACGCCGATCGGCAAGGTCGGCATCGTCGGCATCGCGGACCCAGCCACGCCGCGCACGACCATGCCGCGGCACGTCGCGGATCTGCGATTCGCGCCGCCGGCACCGGTGATTCGCCGCTCGTCGGCGGCGCTGCGCGCGCGAGGTGCACAGTGGGTGCTCGTCGTGGCGCACCTCGGTGGCTTCTGCAACGTGGACAATCCCGACGATTGCCGTGGGGAGATCTTCGAGTTGGCGCGCGAGCTGGAGCCGGGCACGGTGGATGCCATCGTCTCCGGTCACACGCACTCGGCGGTCGGGACCATCGTGAACGGCATCCCGATCGTGCAGGCGCGCTCCAGCACCCAGGCGCTCGGCGTCGTGGACCTCGATCTCACGCGCCGCACGCCGCAGCGGCGGCCCGAAGTGCGCGATGTGGTCAGTGACCGCATCACGCCGGATCCTGTCGTCGCGCCGCTGGTCAGCAGCGCCGTCGCCGCCGTACGCCACATCGTGCAAGACACGATCGTCACCAGCGAGGCACGCTTTCCGCGCCAGGGCAATCAGTATGCGCTCGGCAACCTGATCGCCGATGCGCAGCGCGCCGCCGGCAATGGCGACATGGGCGTCATGAACAACGGCGGCATCCGCGCCGAGTTGCGCGCGGGGGCGGTGACCTACGGCGACCTGCACGAGATCGCGCCGTTTGCGAACCGTCTGGTGGCTGTCACGGTGCGCGGCGATGCGCTGCGCCGCTACCTGGAGTCGCTGGTCGGCGGCAACCGCATCAACGTGCATGTGAGCGGCGTGACGATCGAGTACGACTCGACCGCCGCGGCGGGGAGCCGGATTCGTCGCGTCACGATGGCGGATGGGCGGCCGCTGGCCGATCGTCGCATGTACCGCGTGATCATGTCCGACTTCATCGCCAGCGGCGGCGATGGCGTCGGCTTGTCCGGGGGTGCGGCTCCCGAAGAGTTGGGCGTAGTGGACCTGGATGCCTTGATCGCCCACCTGCGCCGCGTGCCGGGTGGACGTCTGACGATGACTGAGGCGCTGAGCGCGCCGCGTATTCGGAGTGTGCCATGAGTGAGTTGACGGTGTTCGTGAACGGCAGGACGGTACGCGTGCCGGCGGGCAGCACGGTGATCGATGCGGTGGCCGCGGCGGATGCGTCGGCGGCAGACGAGGTGCGCGCGGGGACGCGCGGCGTGGTGGATAGCCGCGGCATCGGCGTCGCGATGGAGACCGGCCTCACGGGCGGATACGTCATGCGCATCGTGAGCGCCCGCGCGGCGCGCGAAGGCGTCGACGCGTGACTCTCGTGACCAGCGAGCTGCTGCGGCGGCTCCCGAAGGCGGAGTTGCACTGCCATCTCGACGGGTCGCTGCGCCCGGAGACCATGCTCGAGCTCGCGCGCGACCAGCGCCTGGCCATGCCCGAGGATGATCCCGACGCGTTGCGCGAGTACATGCGCGTGGACGACGCACGGAATCTCGAGGATTATCTCGCGCGCTTCGGGCACACGCTGAGCGTCATGCAGACCGAAGAGGCGATGGAGCGCATCGCCTACGAGCTGGCCGAGGACTGTGCGAAGGAAGGCGTGCGCTATCTCGAGACGCGCTATGCCCCGATCCTCAACATCGACGGCGGGCTCACGTTGGAGCAGGCGGTCGAGGCGCCGTTGCGCGGATTGGCCCGCGCCGAGAGGGAATATGGAATCGTGGCGCGCGTGATCATCTGTGGCATCCGCAACATGGACTCCAGCGTGTCGCTCGAGCTCGCGCGCCTCGCGGTTGGCTTCCAGAGGCGCGGGGTCGTCGGCTTCGATCTCGCCGGCGGTGAGGCGGGGAACCCGGCAGAGTTGCACAAGGCGGCCTTCGACTACGCCTTCGAACACGGATTGCCCTGCACCTGCCACGCGGGCGAAGGCGCCGGCGCCGAATCCGTTGCGGCGGCCATGCATTCCTGCCACGCGCATCGTATCGGCCACGGCACGCGCCTGATCGAAGATCCCGCGCTGATGGCCGAAGCCAAGCGCGCGGGTGTGGCCATCGAGTGCTGCCTGACGAGCAACGTGCAGACGCGGGCGATCGAGCATCTCGACGAGCACCCGCTCCGGAAGTACTTCGATGCCGGCCTGAAGCTCTCTCTCAACACGGACAATCGCCTCATGAGCGGCACCGACCTCGTCACCGAGTATGGGCTCGCGGCGAAGCATCAGGGCTTCAGCTTCGCCGAGCTTTGCCAACTGGCGCGCGCCGGCTTCGAGAACGCCTTCTTGCCCGAGCCTGAACGCAACGCACTGCTCGAGCGCGTCGATGCCGAGATCGCAGCGCTCACGCGGAGCGCGGCATGAGCGCCGGCGCATCGGCACACGGTGCCGTCGCAGCGCAGCAGGCGGCAGATGCCGTTCGCGCGCGCCTCGGCGTGCAGTCGCCGGTCGCGGCCATCGTGCTCGGCTCTGGTCTTGGCGGCCTCGCTGATCGCGTCCAGGGCGCGACTCGGGTGCCGTACGGCGAGATCCCCGGCTTCCACGCGCCGGCCGTCGAAGGTCATCGCGGTGAGCTGATCCGTGGAATGCTCGGCGGGCGCGAAGTGCTGCTGCTCGCTGGCCGCTTCCACATGTACGAAGGTCACAGCGCGCAGGTCGCGGCCTTCCCCGTGCGCGTGGTGCGGGCGCTGGGCGCGAAGGTGTTGTTCGTGTCGAACGCGGCCGGTGGCATCAACCGCGCCTTCCCGCCAGGAACGTTGATGATGATCGCCGATCATCTGAACCTGCAGTTCCGCAACCCGTTGGTCGGCGCCCTGGAGCCGGGGGACATTCGCTTTCCCGACATGAGCGCGCCGTATGCGCCGCGTCTGCAGCGCCTGCTCGAGGCGGCCGCCGCGGAGGGCGGCCTTACGCTCGCGCGTGGCGTGTACGCCGGCCTGCTCGGCCCGACCTACGAGACGCCGGCCGAAGTGCGGATGCTGGCCACGATGGGCGCCGATGCGGTGGGCATGAGCACCGTGCCAGAGACGATCGTCGCGCGCGCGATCGGCATGGAAGTCGCAGGCGTCAGCTGCATCACGAATCCGGCGGCGGGCATCAGCGAAGCGCCCCTCAACCACGCCGAAGTCATGGAAGAGGGGCGCAAGGCCGGCGACGCCTTCTGCGGTCTCGTGGAGCGCTGGGCCGCGAAGCTGTAGCGACCGTTACTGCCGCGGCGCCGCGGGAGACGGGGGCAGCGCCTTGAGGCGCCGCTGGAAGGCTTGGAAGCCCGGCGTGTCGCGGGTGAGGCCCTGCAGCTGCTCGGGAGGAAGCTGCGCGATGCGGCGCTTGCCGGCCGCGACGCGGTCTTCCTCGAGCGGGTGCGAACGGAACCAGGTGTCGAGGCCTTCGGGCTTGCGCTCGCGCTCGTCGAGCAGGATCTGGAACATCTCAGGAATGCCGTTGGGGTCGATCCCCGCGCGCACCATGTAGCCGACCGCCACGGCGTCCGCCTCGTCCTCGTCGGCGCGCGAGAAGCTGGCCATCGCCGCGCCGGCGCCGATTTGGATGGCGGCCTGGCCCGTCTGGCTGGCGCAGAGGTTCGGCAGGAAGATGCACAGGCCGAGCACGCCGACGTTCGTCCGCTGCGCCTTCTGCATCTGCTCCACCGAGTGTCGCTGCGTCACGTGGCCGATCTCGTGGCCGAGCACGCCGGCGACCTGCGCGAGGTTCGTGGCCCGCTCGAGCAAGCCGCGATTCATGTAGATGAAGCCGCCC
>PNKF01000155.1 GCA_013822285.1 Gemmatimonas sp. | reverse complement strand
CGTACTGGGCCTCGCTGGGGATCGAGAAGAAGTGAGCGCGACGGCGACGCATCCGGGGGGCAGCGGCCGCGAGGGCCAGACCTTTGCGGGCGAAGGGCGCATCGCGCGTTGGATGAGCTTCGTGAAGCTGCCGCACACGGTATTTGCGTTGCCGTTCGCCTTGGTCGGCGTGACGATCGCATCGCTGGAGTGGGAGATCACCTGGGCGATGCTGGGCTGGGTGGTGCTGGCCTTCACGGCGGCGCGCTGGGTGGCGATGGCGGTGAACCGCATCGTGGATCGCGAGTTCGATGCGCGGAATCCGCGGACGCAACAGCGCGAGATCCCGCGCGGGGCGATCAACGTGCGCGACGCCTGGATCACCGTGGTCATCGCGGCGGCGCTGTTCGTGTGGGCGGCGGCGCAGTTGAATCCGCTGTGCCTATATCTCTCGCCGGTGGCCTTGCTGTGGGTGTGCTTCTACTCGTTCACCAAGCGTTTCACGCGCTACGCGCACTTGGTGCTGGGTTTGGGCCTCGCGATCGCGCCGGTGGGCGGGTATCTCGCCGTGACGGGTGCGTGGAGCCAGCCCTGGTGGATGCTCATCGCAATCACAGTTGGCGTGATGACCTGGAGCGGTGGCTTCGACGTGCTCTATGCGCTGCCGGACATCGAGTTCGATCGCTCACAGGGGCTGCACTCGATTCCCGCGGCTGTTGGTGTGCCGCGCGCCATCGGAATCGCGCGGGCGCTGCATGTGGTGACCGTGCTCGCACTGGGTACGACGGTGTGGGCCTCGGGATTGGGCTGGCTCGCCTGGGCCGGTGTGTCGGCGGTAGGCATCCTCTTGGCCTATGAGCACTCGCTGGTGCACCGCGACGACCTCAGCAAGCTCGACGCGGCATTCTTCACCATGAACGGCGTGATCTCGATGACTTTCTTGGCGTTCGTGGTCGCCGACCGGTTGTTGCTCGCATGATGCGCCCCGCTGCGACCGACGCGCCCTTGGTGATGGCGATTACGGGGGCGTCCGGCGCGCCCTACGGTATCCGCTTGCTCGAGCAGTTGTTGGTGGCCGAGCGTCGTGTGTCGCTGATCGTGAGTTCGCATGGCTTCCGGCTGCTGCGCACGGAGAGCGAGGTCGGCGATCTCGCGGGTCTTCGTGTGGCCGTCGGGGCTGAGCGCTTCGACCGTCTGGTGACCGTGTTCGACGATGGCGATCGTGGTGCGGCGCCGGCATCCGGGTCGTCGTTGGCGGGTGGCATGGTGATCTGCCCCTGCTCGATGGGCACGGTGGCGAGCATCGCGGCGGGTACGTCGCGATCGTTGGTGGAGCGTGCGGCGGACGTGGCGCTGAAGGAGCGGCGGCCGCTGCTGCTGGTGACGCGCGAGACGCCGCTGTCGCTCATCCACCTCGAGAACATGCGTCGGGTGACGATGGCGGGTGCCACCGTCATGCCGGCCGCACCGGGGTTCTACAACCGGCCGACGACGATCGCCGAGATGGTGGACTTCATCGTGGCGCGGGCGCTGGACCATCTCGGTGTGCCGAACTCGTTGGCGCCGCGGTGGGGCGAAGCGTCGGACGACTGACGACGTCGATGTCTGCCGCGGTCCTTCGCATCGGCCTGATCTCCGACACGCACGGCTTGTTGCGTCCGCAGGTGCACGAGGTGTTCGCGGGCGTGGATCGCATCCTGCATGCGGGTGACGTCTGCAGCGACACGATTCTCATGGAGCTCGGACTGATCGCACCGACGCAGGCCGTGCTCGGCAACTGCGACGATCCATGGGATCCGTCGTTGCGTGAGGCGCTCGATCTCGAACTCGGCGGCCTTCGCATTCACGTGCAGCACGGGCATGAGTTGGGTCGCCCGAAGCCGGCGCAGGTCGCTGCCGCGTATGACGCCGACGTCTGCGTGTATGGACACACGCACAAGCAGGTGATTGAGCGTGTGGATGGGCGGTTGATCATCAACCCAGGCGCGGCGGGGCCGCGGCGCTTCGAGCTCAAGCCCTGCGTGGCGATCCTGACGATCGCGAACGGGGCGGCCAGCGCCGAGCTCGTCGAGCTCGCGTACTGACCGCCCGCGCTCGCCTCAGGGCGAGCGGACTTCCAGCGTGTAGGCGCCGGCGCCGCCTGCCGACAGTGCGTTCGCGATGATGACGTAGGTGCCGGTGCGCGGCAGCGTGACGGTCACGCGGGCATCGGTGCCGCTGCCGGAATCGTCGTCCGTCGCGATGGCGGCCGCGGCGCCGAGTTCGCCGAAGTGCAGGTAGGCGTCAAAGGCTCGCGAGCGCAGCGTGACGGACACGCGGTCGCCCTGGAAGCCGTTGAAGTAGTACACGTCGAGGAAGGTATTGTCGCTCAGCTTGAGATCACTGGCGGCGAGGCTTCCTTGCACCGTGGCGCCCATGCGCACGATGCGGGACTCGTCCACCGGCAGGGCGAAGACCTGCGCGGCGGACATCGGCCCGCTCGAGGGCTGCGGCATCGTCCGCTCGTTGGGCGTGCCACCAGCGCCGGCTGCGGCGGCGGCCCCTCCCAGGACACGCATGGCGTCGCGGCGCACCACGTCGGAGCTGATGCTCGTTCCCGGCTCCTGCGCAGAGACGCGTCGGTCGGTGTCGAGGCGCAGTGAGTAGCTGCCAGACGAGCCCTCACCGAGGACGTTCACGATGATGACGTACGTGTCGTTGGCCGGAAGCCGCGACCGGATGCGCGAGTTCAGTCCACCGCCCCCGTCGTCATCGGTCGCGATGACGCGCGCGGCGTTCGCGCGACCGAAGAGCAAGAATGAGTCGAAGTTCGCCGACGACTGCGTGACGGTGATGCTCTCGCCCTGCGTACCCGCGTAGAACCAGACGTCGACGGGTGTCCCGTCATCGAGCAGGATGTTGCCGCGTCCGAGACTGCCGGTGACGGACTGGTTCGGGCCGATCGTCCGGTCCGGAGACGGCGCCAGCGCGAGGATCTGCGTGCGCGAGAGGCGCGTGCCGGGGGCGGGCCAGCTACGACCGCCGCCGCCGCTGATCGTCGGCACCGGCGTCGGTGTGGTGCCCGCGTTGGGGCGCGACGGGATGGACGGCGCCTGCGTGGCGACGGTGGCGCCGGGGAAGCCCGTCGGGAAGCGATGCGTCTGCGGCACGGGAGCGCCGCGCTGTCCGTCAAAGAGTGGCGTGACCACGACATCAATGCTGGCCGTGCGATCGGTGGCCACGATGGGTACCACGACTTGCTCGCTGACGCGGCCCCCGAAGTCACCGAGGACGATTTCGCGCGTGCGCGCGCTGGCTTCACCGACGAAGGCGACCGTCGCACTGCGGAGTTCCACGCGCAACCGTGCGTTGCGCGCCGCGCCTTCACCCTTGTTGTTGGCGATCAGTACGAGGTTGAGCGTCGTGTTCGGTTGCAGGGCTTGTCCGCCGTTCGCGTCCTCCACGTAGGCGCTGAGGACGGTGAAGTCCGGCTCCTGCGCTTGCAGGCGGGTTGCGACGCTCGCCGTGGCGAGCAGCGCAATGACCAGCGCGGCGACGAGCTTACCGAGCGCCAGGGCGCGCGAATGCTTCAATGGCATCGATGAAAGTGTCAGGGTCAATCGGCTTCGCGAGGAATCCCGCAGCGCCCAAGGTGCGTACCCGGTCGTGCATCGCCGGGTCCGTGGTGGCGCTGACGACGAGCACGGGAATGAGCGCCGTCTTGGCAGACTGCTTCAACTTCCCCAGCGTCATCGTGCCGTCTCCGGCAGGCATCTGCAGGTCGAGAACGATCAGGTCCGGCGCCGGGTTCCGCATCGCCGCCATCAGCGTGCTTGCCCCGTCGTACGCCGGATACGCCTGATGGCCAGAGGCCACCAGCATCTGGCAGGCGAGCTGCGAGAACGCGCGATCGTCGTCGGCCACCAAGATTCGCATGCTCGGAAGTTCCGTGACTCCGAGGCGAGAAGCAAGTCAAGCGCTGCGCGCTGCCACCGGGGGCTGGAGGGGGTAGGTGTGATCCAGCTCCTTGTTGTGCTTCTTGAACCAGCCAGCGACGAGCAGGACCTCGTCCACTTCGTGCCCCGGGACCGTCTGCGCCTGGACGCGGCTGCGCGTGCCGGGCGACTCCATCGCCTTGGCCTCGAGTGCCGCCCGCTCGGCCGCCGTCTGCGGCGCGGGCCCCTCGGCGCGCACCACGCCGCGGCGAATCACGTAGGCCCGGTCCTCGCCCTTCACGCCCGGCACGACGTAGGTGAAGCTCAGCGACTCCAAGGCGAAGCGCAGGCGCGAGAACTGCTCGCGCAGCGACTCCAAGCGCTGCAGCTTGTCGCGCCAGAACGCCGCGCGCTCGAAATCCAGTGCTTCGCTGGCCGTCTCCATGCGCTCGCGCAGCAGGGTCACCGGCGCGTCTTCACGGCCCTCGAGGAATCCGCGCGCGGCGGCGAACGCGGCCTCGTACTCGGCTTCGCGCACCGCGCCGACGCAGGGCCCGAGGCAGCGACCGATCTCATGGCGAATGCAGCCAGGCGTGCGCGACGGCAGGTCCATCAGATCGGGCTGGTCGGCGAAGACCATCGGCGTGTCGAGCGCGCAATCGCGCAGGCCGAGCGCATCGTTCAGCTCGCGGATGGCCTCCGCGAGCTGGAAGGCACCGCGGAAAGGACCGAAGTAGGTGCCGTGCTCGTCGGCCCCGGCGCCCCGCACGACGTGCAAGCGCGGGGCCGGCCCGCGCGAGATGCGCACGAAGGCGTGATAGCGCGCATCGCGCTTCATCGCGACGTTGTAGCGCGGACGCAGTTGCTTGATCAAACGCAGCTCGCGCAGCAGCGCGGCGAACTCGCTGGGCAGCGTCTCCCACTCGAGCGTGGCCGCTTCGCGCAGGATGCGCGCGCCCTTGTCCGCGGGAAACTTGGCGCGGAAATAGCTGAGGAGCCTCGTGCGAAGGGCCTTGGACTTTCCGACGTAGATGACTTCGCCCTCCGCCGAGGTCATGCGATACACACCGGGTACATCGCGCGCGCCGTCCTTCACGAGCGCGAGCATGTTGTCGATGCGCATCTCGACGTCCTTGGGCTGCGCCAGCGGGCCCCGGCGTCGGCGGCGGCGCGGACTCATCGCTGACAGCTCCGACACCACACCGTCGAGCGGCTTTCCAGCTTGTGGGTTTCGTGAAGCGTCGCCGCGCAGTTCGGGCAGGCCTCGCCGCCGCGTCCGTACACCTTCAATTCCTTCGCGTAGCCACCGCGGCCGCCGTAGGCGTCCTGGAAATCGCGGAAGGTCGTGCCGCGCAGTGCGATGCTGGCGTCGAGGATCTCGCGCAGCGCCTCGAGCAGGCGCGCCGCCTCGCCGCGGGTGACGGCGCTCGCGCGTCGCGTCGGGCGGATGCCCGCGTGCCACAGCGCCTCGTTGGCGTAGATGTTGCCGACGCCGGCCAGACGCTTCTGGTCCATCAAGACGGTTTTCACGGCGCGGTTCGACCCCCGAAGGATTCCCGAAAATCGCTCGGCGGTGAGGGCTGGGTCAAGCGGCTCGGGGCCGAGGCTGGCGTCCCAGGT
>PNKF01000154.1 GCA_013822285.1 Gemmatimonas sp. | reverse complement strand
GCATCTACAAGAACTCTATGGGATTGGACGCCTACGTGCTGCAGGAGACGCTGCAGGAAGTGGCGGCCTGCCGGAAGAGCGGGATTCCGGTGAACACGTTCATGCTGGCGCGGGATCGCGCGCTGGTGGAGTTCGTGAAGATGGTCAGCGCGATCACACGCGGGCGGGCGTACTTCACGAACACGATGTCGCTGGGGCAGTTCATCCTGATGGACTTCCTGAAGCGGAAGACCAGTCGGGTGAGCTAGCGGCGGCCGCCGGTCCAGATGCCGACGATGCCGCAGGTGCCGCGGCCAGTGGACGCAGCTGCTTGCAACTCGTACGGCGCGTTGGCGCTGCTGGGATAGATCTCAATCGCGGCGATTTCGTTACCGCCGACAAGCGCGTTGATGTCGAGCGTGCTGCTCATGCCGCCGCGGCCGCTGCCCACCCCAGGCGGGCGATATTGGCCTCCGGGGCGAATGGACGTCGGGACCTGCTCGACCACCTCGTCCTGGGATGTCCCCGTGACGAGCATGCCATCGACAACGATGTTCATCGGACAGCCGCCGCGTCCGAGCAACACGGCACGGCCGTTGCCAAGCCGGCCGAGGCTCACATAGCGCGCAGTACTCAGCGACTGCGTGAGGTTCATCGGCAGGCGCAGTTCGAGCTCTTCGGGAGTCACGAAGTGGCCCACGGTCGCGCCACGCTGCACACGCGCCATGCGATCGTAGAATCCTTTGCGCGCCAAGGGCGTGTCGCGCGCGCCGACGACTTCGACGGCATCGAGCGTCTGCACGACCCGACCCATGACGAACTCGACCGTATTAGGAGCGGGGAGCCGCACATAGCGATCGAGCGGCGTGTACCCGATGCGTCGCACGCGGACGAAGATCGAATCGCGGCCCCGAAGTCCGAGCGACACGCGGCCCGCGGAGTCGGCGGTGGCGGCGGTCCCTGTGGCGGGGGCGACGTACGCATAGCCGACCGGTGCGCCAGTGCCGTCACGGACGATGATCGTCGTTCGCTGCGCCTCGAGTGACGTTGCCGCGAGGCACACACTCAGGCCAATCAATGACAGGCGCAATGGAAACCTCGGAGGAACGCTCAGGAATGCCTTCTCTCAGAGACTACCCCACGCGCAACCGTTCCGCCACCGCAGCACGAGCTACCGGCTTGCGACTCGAGTCGCTGGACTTCGCGGTAAGTTGCCGACCTGCGCGTCGAGCTGCAGATTCGCCCGATGCAACGCCGCTCCCTCCTCCGCCTGCTCGCCGCCGCTTCCGCCGCGAGTCTCCTCCCGCGCGACGCAACCGCGGCGCCCGCCATCCTCAAGCGCCGCTACACGCTCGGCCCCCTCGGCGAGGAGTACTCCGCGCGCACCATCCGGCTGATGCAGGAGTCGCCGGTGGTGGATATGCTCTGCCAATTCGCCTTCGCCGACCTGCGTGAGCCGGGCACGCCGCGTGCCGACCGATGGCTGCAAGATCCCAACACCTTCACGGCCGACGACTTTGCCGCCTTCCGCGGCTCGGGCGTGAAGACGCTGGCCTTGGGTCGCGGCGGACCGAACTACGAAGCCATGCTGCAGTTCATGGCGCAGTGGAACGGCTTCATCGCCTCACATCCGAACTGGTTCATCCGCGTCGATGACGCTGCGGATCTGGCCAGCGCCCGACGCGATGGGCGCGTCGGCATCATGATCACGACGCAGAACTCCGATCATTTCCGCAGCGTCGCCGATGTCACGACCTTCCACCGCCTCGGCCAGCGGCTCTCGCAGCTGACCTACAACGTGCAGAACCGCATCGGTGCGGGATTCCTCGAGCACAACGACGGGGGCCTGAGCATCTTCGGCCACGAGCTGGTCGCCGCGATGCAGAAGGTCGGCATGACGGTGGACCTCTCGCACTGCGCGGACAAGACGACGATGGATGCCATCGCCGCGGCCAAGAAGCCCGTGGTGTTCACGCACGCCGCGGCGCGCGGGCTCATGCCGGGCTACGCGCGCTGCAAGTCGGATGAAGCGGTACGTGCGCTCGCGCGCAACGGCGGCGTCATGGGCATCGCCGCAATCCGCTTCATGATCAAGCCGGAAGGCCCGGTGACGGTCGAGCATTTCGTGGATCACATCGACTACGTCATCAAGCTGGTCGGCGCGGAACACGTCGGCATCGGGTCGGATCTCGACATGGCCGGGCTCGGCATGCCGATTCCCCGGGAGGGTGCCACGCCGGAGATCGCCAACCAGGTGAACTTCGACCGCTACAAGCCGCACTACGCCGAAGACGGCGGCGTGCACGTGGATGGCATGAAGCATCCGAAGCGCGTGTTCGACATCGTCGAGACGATGGTGCGGCGGCGACATTCCGACGACACCATCCGTCTCGTGATCGGTGGAAACTTCGTTCGCGCAGTGAGCGCGAGCTGGGTACCGGACCCCGCGTGAAGCGACGGGCGCAGGCACTGCGCCTGCGCCCGTCGCTCAGCCCGCGACGACGGCGAACTCTCCCGTCTGCGTGACTTCCTCGTAGGTCGGCGGCAGGAGCTTGTACAGCACCGGCGTCACGAGCCGTGAGAGCAGCGTCGAGCTCACCAGACCGCCGATGATGACGATCGCCAGCGGCGAGTACAGCGAGCTGCCCTGAATCGCCAGCGGAATCAGGCCGCCGATGGCTGTCATCGACGTGAGCACGATGGGCACGAAGCGGATCTTGCCGGCCTTCTCGATGGCCTCGTCCAAACCCACGCCCTCGGCGCGCAGTTGGTTCGTGAAGTCCACCAGCAAGATCGAGCTCTTGATCTCGATGCCGATGAGGGCGACGAAGCCGATCACTGAGCTGAAGCTCAGCGTGTATCCGGTGAGCCAGAGGCCGAGCATGCCGCCGATCACGCCAAGCGGGATGACGGAGCTGACGATGAGCATGCCGCGGAAGGTCTTGAACTCAAGGATCAGGATGGCGAGGATTCCGAACACCGCGACGAGGATTGCAGCGCCGAGTCCACCGAAACTCTCCTGGCGGCTCTCGATTTCACCGGCCGCCGTGATGGCATAGCCCTCGGGCAGGCTCAGCGTATCGATCACCGTCAGCACCTCGCGCGTGACGCGGTCGGTGTTGTAGCCCGTCTTCACCTGTGAGGTCACCGTGACGGCGCGCTCACCATCGTAGTGCTGGATGACTGGAGGCGAGGTCTCGAACTCCAGCGACGCGAGCTGGCGCACCGGCACCTGCGCACCGGTCACCGACCCCGCGTACAGCCGGTCCAGCACTTCTGCACCCTTTCGCGCCGGACCAGGCAGGCGCAGGGTGACATCATACTCTTCGCCATCACTATCGCGCACGCGGCCCGCGACCAGACCTTCGAGGCCGAGTCGGACGGCGCGGTCGACTTCGGCCGTGGGCACGCCATAGAGGCCGGCCTTGGCGCGATCGGCCCGCAGGCGCAGGTCGGTGCGCGAGACACGCAGGGGGTTCACGATGTCGCGCGTGCCCTCCGTGCGGTCCAATACCCGTTCCACACGCGCTGCAATCGCACGCAGGGAGTCGAGATCGTCGCCGGTGATGCGCATGGCGATCGGCGCATCGATCGGCGGCCCGTTCTCGAACTCCGTGACTTGGATACGCGCATCAGGATACGCATCCAACTCCGCGCGCAGCGAGTCCAGCAGCGCCGGAGTTGCCACCGGATCGTACTCATCGACCAAGACGAACAGTTCACCGCGCGTCGCGCGCTCCGCCAGCGACTGCACGTTGTAGTAGATCTTCGGGTTGCCGCGCCCGACGTTCGCATACACCTGCTGCACCGCCTCGCGCCGCAGCAGCGCTCGTTCGGCGAAGCCCACCGCCGAGTCCACGACGGCCAAGGACGATCCCTCCGGCGCGTTGACCGTGACGAGGAACTGCGGCGTACCGGCCTTCGGGAACAGCGAGAAGCCGATCGAGGGGATCAAGGCCAGCGTGCCGACGAAGAGCAGGCCCGCGATCGCCAGCGTCTGCACTGGCCGCGCCAAGGCGCGGTGCAGCAGTTTGCCGTAGGTGGCATCGATGCCGCGGTTCAAGGCGCGCATGAACACGTTGCCGTGCTCGTCGCCCTCCTCCTTCAGGAACATCGCGGAAAGGAAGGGGATGATGGTGATGGATACGAGCAGCGAGGCGGCGATCGTGAGCACCACGGCGGCCGGCAGCGAGCGGATGAACTTGCCGGCCGTTCCCGGCAGCATCATCACGGGCAGGAATGCGAAGACCAGCGTTGCCGTCGTGCCGACGACCGCGACGAGGATCTGGTTGGTGCCCTTGATGGCGGCGCTCACGCGACTGCTGCCTTCGCGCAACCAGCGCGCGATGTTCTCGACGACGACGATCGAGTCGTCCACCAAGAGGCCCAGCGCGATCACGAAGCCGACGATGCTCAGCTGGTTGATGCTGAAGCCGAAGAGCTTCAACAGCGTCACGCCGATCGCCAGCGAGAGCGGGATCGACACCATCACGATCGCCGAAGCGCGGAATCCGAGCGGCAACAGCGTGAGGACCACTAGGGCGATGGCAATGAGGAAGTCCGCGCTGAGCCGCGAGAGCCGCGCCCGCACGTTCTTCGACTGGTCGAAGGGGCGTTCGAAGCTCATAGACGCAGGCAGGCTCGCTTCGAAGGCGTCGGCAGAGGCCCAGACGCCGTCACGCACGGCCATGATGTTCTGGTTCTCCTGCATGGCCACGGTGATCCAGACCGCGCGCTTGCCGTTCGAGCGCGCCATGTACTTCACCGTCTCGTAGTCCCACTCGACGTCGGCGACGTCACCGAGCCGCACAGTCGAGCCGGGCGCCCCAGCGATGACCGTGGAGCGGATCTGGTCGAGCGAGCGATAGCCGCCGCTGGTCTTCACATTGAAGCGGCGGTTGCCGGCGTCCACGGAGCCGCCGGGGATGTTCATGCTTTCTCCGCCCACGGCCTGGAGCACGCGAGTGAGCGGGATGCCCAGCTCGGCGAGGCGGCCGGCGTCGATGGCGACGCGTGCCTCGCGGCGCGGGTAGCCCCAGGTCTCGGCCTTCTTCACGCCCGGGAGGCGCGCCAGGTCGTCGCGCAGCTTGCGGGCGGCCTTGTCGAGTTCGTGATAAGGCGCCGTCTCGGAGACCAATGCGAACTGCGCGATGTTCACGTCGGCGGCATTGATGCGCTCGACCTCAAGCACCGCGAGGTCGTTCGGGAGCTCGCTCCGCAGCGCATTCACCTCGCGCAGGATCTCGTCGTACTTGCGGTCGGCATCGACGGAGACGTCGAATTCCGGCACGATGACGGCGAGCCCGTCCTCGATGTTCGTCTTGACGTCCTTCAGGCCCTCGAGGGCGCGCACGCGATCCTCGATGGGATCGACGACCAGCTGCTCAATGTCCGTGGGACTCGCGCCAGGATACACCGCGACGATCGGATACACCGGGATCGGAAACGTCGGATCTTCCGCGCGCGGGATGGTGAGCATCGAGAAGGCACCCGTCGCGAGCAGCGCGACGAAGGCGACCAGCATGAACTGCCGGTTACGGACGC
>PNKF01000153.1 GCA_013822285.1 Gemmatimonas sp. | reverse complement strand
CCATCATCCCGATCCGACGGTCGTCGAGAACCTGCAGGATCTCATCCGCAGCGTCCGCGAGACGGGCAGCGAGCTAGGCATCGGTTTCGACGGCGACGCCGATCGCATCGGCATCGTGGACGGCGACGGCACGATCATCTGGGGCGATTACCTGCTGCTGCTCTACGCCCGCGATGTGCTCGCGCGCACCGGGGCGGGGCAGCCGATCATCTTTGACGTGAAGTGCTCGCAGGCCCTCTCCGACGGCATCACGAAGGCCGGCGGCGAGCCGGTGATGTGGAAGACCGGTCACTCGCTGATCAAGGACAAGATGAAGGCGCTCAGGGCGCCCATCGCCGGCGAGATGTCGGGCCATATGTTCTTCACCGAGGGCTTCTATGGCCACGACGACGCGCTCTATGCGGCGGCACGACTGCTGCGCATCGTCAGCGATGCGAAGCAGTCGGTGAAGGTGCTGCTCTCGGATGTGCCGCGCTTCGTCTCCACGCCGGAGCTGCGCGTGGACTGCGCGGACGACCGCAAGGAAGCGATCGTCGCCGAGGCGCTGGCGCACTTCCGCGCAAAGTACGACGTGAGCGATGTCGATGGCGTGCGGATCCTCTTCGGCGATGGCTGGGGACTGATCCGCAGCTCGAATACGCAGCCGATTCTCGTCCTGCGTTTCGAGGCATCGAGCGAAGCGCGACTGGCCGAGTTGCGTGCGGAGGTCGAGGGCTGGCTGGCCTCGCGCGGCGTGCGCCTCGGGGCCTCCGCCCACTGAGCTGACGATGCGTGGGCGGCGCGGACTCTACGGATTCCTCGCCGCAGGCGCGTTGGCCCTGCTGGCCGGTCGCTGGATTGCCGGCCAGTATGCGGACTGGGCTTTGCACCAGTCGCTTGGCTTCGGCGACCTCTGGCGCACCAAGGCCAGCACCTTGTTCGCGCTGCGCGCCGGCGCGTTCACGCTGGGCGTCGCCTACGCGTTCGCGCACTTCCTCGCCGTGCGCCAGTCGATCGTCTCGCTGGTGCTGCCATCGCGCCTCGGCGGCCTCGAGATTCCCGAGGAGATTCCCTCCGGCCGCCTGACCGGCCTGGCCTTCATGCTGGCCGTGCTCGTCGCGATCGGCTTCGCCGCGCTCCCGCAGGATTGGACGCAGGCCGCACTCGCCTGGGACGGCGTGCGCTTCGGCGAGGTCGATCCATATCTCCAGCGCGATCTCGGCTTCTACGTAGCGTGGCTGCCCTGGGAGCGTGCGCTGCAGACCCGCGCCATGTTGCTGACCTTGGTGCTCGGCGCGTTGGTCACCGCGCTCTACGCGCTCACGCCGAGCCTGCGGTGGACGGCCACCGGTCTGTACCTCTCGACCTGGGTGCGTCGGCATCTGGCCGTATTGGCCGGCACCATGGTCGTCATCATCGGCTGGGGATGGCGCATCGATCGCTTCGAGCGCCTGACGCCGGGCAGCGGTGTCTGGCTCGACGCGACCACCGAGGCGGTATTCAGCGCGTTTGATCATCGCATCGCCTTGCCGTATCGCGCACTGGCCGCATTTGCGACGCTGCCGATCGCCTCGGTGCTCGTGTATGCAGGCTGGCGCGGGTATGTGCGGACGGCGTTGGTGATGTTGAGTACGCTGGTCCTGATCGGGCCGGTGGCCAGCGCGGTGCTGCCGATCGTCGCGAAGCGACCACTGGCGACGTATACCGCGCAGGGGCGCTCCGCCGCACGGCCATACCGCAACACCGCCGCGTTGTACACGCGCCGGGCCTTCGGCGTCGATGCCATCGTGCGCGATAGCGTGGCCCTGGTGCCGGCGAGTCAGTTGAGCCGCCGTGTGAGCGCCTGGGATCCGGCCGCGCTGCAGGCGCTGGCCGATGGCGGGCGCCGACGTGACTCGACCGTCGCGCTCGGCTGGGCGGCCACCCCCGCCGGACTCGAAGCCATCGCCGTGCAACGCAGTCGCGACCTCGAGGCCAGCAGTTGGGGCTCGCGTCGCTTCGCGGCCGCTGGGGCCGACGATAGCGGTCGTCCGTTCTACGCGCCCTCGCTGGGCGATGGCCGGCTCGCGACGGTGCTCGTGCATCCGGACGCGCGGGGATCGCGCCTCGTGGCCGACCGACGCGGGGATTTCGCCGCACCGACATTCGAAACCACCACGCAGCGCATCGCGCTCGCCTGGGCCGATCAAGATCCGCGTCTCTTGCTGCGTGAGCTGCCGCTGCCGCGTCCGCGCCTGATGATGGCGCGTGATGTGCGAACTCGCGTGCAAGGGCTGCTGCCGTTCCTCACACTCGGTCCGACGATCACACCGCATCTGCGCGGCGATTCGTTGCACTGGTTCGTCGAGGCGTTCTCCACCGCGCGCCGCTATCCGCTGAGCGAGGCGGTGCTGCTCGACGGCAAGCCCTACCGCTACATCCAGCACGCGGCGACGGTCGTGGTCCAAGCCCAGACGGGGCAGGTGACCGTCATCCCCACGGAGGCGCCGGATGCGGTGATGCGCGCCTGGCAGGGCATGGCGGGCGCGACCTTCACGCCGCTGGCCGCGGCCCCCGAGTGGATCCGACGCGAGCGTCCGCCGGCGACCGACTGGATGACGGTGCAGGGCAGCGGACTCGCGCATGTGGGGTTTCCCGCCGACTCGTTCGGCATCCGTCGGCTCGCACGCCCCGACGACGCGGACGCCGACCTCGCCCTCGGGGGTCCGACGCTCTTCGCCTACGACTCGACGGGGACCCTGGGCTGGGCGCTGCCGGTGGACCTGCCGTTTGCCGGGCGCACGCTCGGTGTGCTCGTGGCGCGTGGCGGGACGGAGCGCCGCACGGAGTACCTCGCACACGAGACCGCGCGGTGGACCTCGATTCTGGAGTCGTTGCAGACCGCCGCCGACCAAGCAGGCTTCGGCCGCTCCTTGCCGGATGCCCGCCGGGGGCGTGTGCAGGCGATTCCCACCGCAGACGGAGCGGTGTGGGTGCAGAGCTACTACGAGTGGCCACCGGACGGCGAACCGCGACTCGCGGGCGTCGTGGTCAGTCAGGGCGGCAAGGTGAGAGCCGCGCGTACGCTTGCCGAGGCCTTCGGTGAGCGCCGCAGCGCGGAGACAGCGGTGGGCGACGCCTTCCGCGAGCGCGTCGCTCGGCTCTACGACGCCATGCAGGCCGCGCAGCGCTCCGGCGATTGGCGCGCCTACGGCGAAGCCTGGACGGCGCTCGGCCGTCTCCTGCAGCGCCCCTGATTCTCCTGCGGGCAGCGGTGCCATTGGCGCGGTAGTCCGGCTATTTTTAGGGGCTTCCCCCCACTCGAATCCAACACGGAGACCGTGTGAATATCCACGAGTACCAAGCGAAGGAAATCCTCCGCGGCTATGGCGTACCGATCCCGCCCGGCGAGATCGCGACGACGCCCGCCGAGGCTGAGGCGATCGCCACCAAGTACGGCACGGCCGTCATGGTGAAGGCGCAGGTGCATGCGGGCGGCCGCGGCAAGGCCGGCGGCGTGAAGTTCTGCAAGACGCCCGCCGACGCGAAGGAGAAGGCGACGGCCATCCTCGGCATGAAGATCAAGGATCTCACCGTCGAGAAGGTGCTCGTCACGATCGCCGCCGACATCGGCAGCGAGGCGTACGTCGGCATCATCGTCGACCGCGCGACCAAGAAGCCGGTGTTCATGGTGTCCGCCGCCGGCGGCATCGACATCGAGGAAGTCGCGGCGCACACGCCCGAGAAGATTCTCTACGTGCCGGTGGACGTGCGCTACGGCCTGCCGACCTACGACGCGATGCGCATGGGCTTCTTCCTCTACGAGGACGTGAAGCTCGCCCGCGCCGCCGCGAAGATCATGCAGCAGCTCTACGCCGCCTTCATGGCCGCCGGCTGCTCGCTGGCCGAGATCAATCCGCTGGTCGTCACGCCGACGGGCGAGCTGATCGCCGTCGACGGCAAGATGGTCATCGATGACAACGAACTCGACCGCAAGCCGGAGATCGCCGCGCTGCGCGATGAGTCGAGCGAAGAGCCGTCCGAGGTGGACGCGCGCAATGCGAACCTCACGTTCATCAAGCTCGACGGCAACGTCGGCTGCGTGGTGAACGGCGCCGGCCTCGCGATGGCGACGATGGACCTGGTGAAGTACTACGGCGGCGAGCCGGCGAACTTCCTCGACATCGGCGGCTCGTCGAATCCCGAGAAGGTCGTCAATGCGCTGCGCATCATCACGGCCGACCCGAACGTGAAGGCCATCCTGTTCAACATCTTCGGCGGCATCACGCGCACCGACGACGTGGCCAACGGCATCGTGACGGCCACGAAGGCGAATCCGCTGAAGGTGCCGATCGTCATCCGCCTCACTGGCACCAACGAAGAACTCGCCATGAAGATCCTCACGGAGAACGGATTCTCCGCCTCCAGCGACATGGACACGGCCGTGAAGAGCGCGGTCGAGCTGGCCAAGGGAGGCAAGTAAGATGAGCGTCTTCATCGACAAGAACACCAAGCTCGTCATCCAGGGCATTACGGGCCGCGATGGCTCGTTCCACGCCAAGCAGATGATGGAGTACGGCACGCAGGTCGTCGCGGGCGTCACGCCGGGCAAGGGCGGCCAGAAGTTCGAGGGCACGGTGCCGATCTTCAACACCGTCGCGGATGCCGTGAAGGCCACCGGCGCCAACACCTCCGTGATCTACGTGCCGCCGCCGTTCGCGGCCGACGCGATCATGGAAGCGGCCGCCGCGGGCGTCTCGCTCGTGGTCTGCATCACGGAAGGCGTGCCGGTGCTCGACATGACGAAGGTCTATCCCTTCGTGAAGGAGCGCGGCGTCCGTCTCATCGGCCCCAACTGCCCGGGCCTCATCACGCCGGGCGAGGCGAAGGTCGGCATCATCCCGGGCCGCATCTGCACGCCGGGCCCGGTGGGCGTGGTCTCGCGCTCGGGCACGTTGACGTACGAAGTCGTGTACCAGCTCACCCGCGCCGGCATCGGCCAGACGACCTGCGTCGGTATCGGCGGTGACCCGATCAACGGGACGAACTTCATCGATTGCCTCGAGGCCTTCGAGAAGGACCCGGCCACGAAGGCCGTCGCGATGATGGGCGAGATCGGTGGCACGGACGAGCAGGAAGCGGCCGAGTTTGTGAAGAAGCACATGAAGAAGCCGGTCGTGGGCTTCATCGCCGGCCAGACGGCCCCGCCGGGCCGCCGCATGGGCCATGCGGGCGCGATCATCTCGGGCTCGGCCGGAACGGCCGCCGAGAAGATCGATGCCTTCAAGGCCGCCGGCATGGGCGTCGCCGCTCGTCCGATCGACTTCGTCGAACTCATCAAGGCGCGCCTCAAGTAGCCTGAACGACTTTGCCACAGAGACACAGAGGCACAGAGGATTGCGAGCGAATCCGAATGTGCGCGGCGCAATCCTCCGTGTCTCCGTGTCTCCGTGGCCAAGCAGTTTGAGTTTCTCACCTCCAGCACACCTGAGCCTTCAATGGCCCTCAACTACACGTTCTCCATCATCAAGCCGGACGCCTTCAACTCAGGCAAGGCCGGTAAGATCATCG
>PNKF01000152.1 GCA_013822285.1 Gemmatimonas sp. | reverse complement strand
GGCCTTGAATGCCGCCTCGACGATGTGGTGACGATCCTCGCCGCGCAGCACGCGCAGGTGCAGCGTGAAGCGCGCCGCGTCGCAGAACGAGCGCATCCAGTGATCGTAGAGGGAACTCGGAATCGGCCCTTGGTAATACGGCCGGCCCCCCACGTCGAGCACGGCCTGCACCAACGCCTCGTCCATCGGCACGCTGCGATCGCCATAGCGCGCCGCCGTCGCCGGCAACGCCTTCGCGATGGCCGGCCCGACGGTGAGCGCGACGTCTTCGATGATGTGATGCCGGAGGTCCCCGCGCGCATGGATCGTGAGATCGATGCCGCTGTACTTGGCTAACGCGGTCATCATGTGATCGAGGAACGGAATCGACGTGTCCACCGTCGCCTTGCCGTCGCCCAATCGCGCTTCGACGCGAATCTGCGTCTCCTTCGTGCTGCGTTCCACCACCACTGGCTTCATTCGGCGAACTCCTCCGCGACGATGCGCGCGTCGAGCGCATCCGTGTAAAGCGCCATCCCGAGGACGACGGCGGCGACGCCGCGATCCTCGAGGCTGCGCAGGTCTTGCATCGAACCGACGCCACCCGATGCGATCACCGGCCACGGCGAGGCATCGACGACATCAGCCATCAGCGCGAGATCCGTACCCTGCATCTTGCCTTCCTTCTGTACCGCCGTCACGAGCAGTCCAGCGAGCGGGAGATCCTGGAGCTCGCGCAGGAGCTCGAGGATCTCGCGTGACGACTCCTTCGCCCAACCCCGTGTGACGACCGTGCGGCCCTTCACGTCCGCCGCGAGCACGATGCGCCCCGGCGCACGCAGCGCCTGCTCGGCCAGCCACTCGGGCTCTTCGACGCCGCGCGTGCCGACGACGATCCGGTCTGCACCGTCGTCGACGAGCGTGTCGATCGCGTCCTCGGTCCGCACGCCGCCGCCGACCTGCGCGGGTACGCCCGCACGCGTGATGATCTCGCGCAGCAAGTCACGGTTGTTGCCGCGACCCGTGGCGGCGTCGAGGTCCACCAAGTGCAGGCGCGAGAATCCGGCGGCCACCCAACGCTGGGCCACACGCAACGGCTCGTCCAGCCGAACGGCTTCCTTCGAGTAGTCTCCACCGACCAGCTGCACGCAGTGGCCGTCACGGAGATCGATGGCGGGAATGGCAAGCATCAGCGAGCGCCTGAAGTGGAAGTGACGAGGCTCGCCTCCGCGAGAAACGCCTCGAGGAACCGACGGCCCGGGGTGCTGCTCTTCTCCGGGTGGAACTGCACGCCGACGCAACGACCAGCGCGAACCGCCGCCGGAAATCGATCGCGTCCATGCCGAGACCACGCGATGATCGCCGCGGGATCTTCGGGTCGGCACGCGAAGCTGTTAGCATAGTATGCGATGTCCAGGCCGCTCGTGGTGAACAGCGCGTCATCGCGATCCTCGAGCGCGTTCCAGCCGATCTGTGGCAGGCGATCGGCATCGAGCCGCGTCACACGGCCGGCAAATACGCCCAACCCGAGGCCGGTGCCTTCATCGCTGCCGTCGAACATCAGCTGCATCCCGAGGCAGATGCCCAGGGTGGGCAAGCCTCGCGCGATCGCGCTGCGCATGGCCTCGCGTCCGGATTCGAGGCGCGCGGCGGCCGGCGCGAATGCGCCGACCCCCGGCAGGATCAGCACGTCGCTGTCGACCACTGCCGCCGCCGGGTCGGTCGTCACCGACAGCTCGCGACCAGCTCCCTCCAGTGCCTTCACCAGCGAGTGGAGGTTGCCCGCGCCATAGTCGAACACTCGGATGCGCATCACGCAAACACCTCGTCGAGCGCCGCAATCACGCGATCGGTCTCGGCTGGCCGCGCCGCGCCGATGCGCAACGCATCCCCGATGCCGGTCAAGCCGGTGAAGGCACGCACCCCGATACCGCGTGTGCGGAACCGCGCGGCCAACTCGACGGCGGACCGCTGCAACGACACGAAGACGAAGTTGCCCTCGGAGGCCCAGACCGACACGCCGACTCGTCCACGCAGCGCGGCCGCCAAGCGGTCGCGTTGGATCCGCGTCTGCTGCGCCACGTCGCGCATCCATGCCTCGTCGTGCGTGAGCGCCGCGGTGGCCGCCGCTTCGGCGGCGGCATTCACCTTGTACGGACCGCGCGCCTTCGTCACGGCCGCGACCAAATCGACACCACCCACGCCGTACCCTACGCGAAGGCCCGCCAGCCCCCAGGCCTTCGAGAACGTGCGCGTGACGAGCACATTCTCGCGCTCGGCCGCTGCGCGCCGCAAATCGTGAGCGTCGGTGAACTCTGCATAGGCCTCGTCCAGCACCACGATGCCCGGAGCCTCGTCGAAGAGCCGCAGCAGTTCGGCGCGCGAGGTCGCCGTGCCCGTTGGGTTGTTCGGCGAACAGACGTAGATGATCGGTGCGCGCGTCGCGAGCAGTCCATCGATGTCCATCGCGCCGTCCGCGCGCAACGGCACGGCAATCGGTGTCACGCGGTTCAGCCGCGCGAAGGTCGGGACCATCGAGAAGCTCGGATCCGCGTGCGCGAGCGTGGCGCCGTCAGTCGCCAACGCACGGATGCAGGCATCGAGGACATCGTCGCTGCCGCAGCCCGCGACGATCTGTGCCGGGGCAATGTCAAGCTGCGTGGCCAGCGCCGACGTGAGCGCGCTGGCGCTGACGCGCGGATAGTCACGTAGCAGGGCTGCGGACGCGGACTGCAGGCTCGCGAGTGCAGACGGCGGCGCGCCCCAAAGATTGACGTTGTCACGGAGGTCCAGTGACAGGCCTTCAAGCGTCGGCGGCGCATAGAGCGGGATCTGCGCGAGATCGGCACGGATGCTCATCGTGCGCCCTCCCACTGTCGTGCGGCTGCGGCGTGTGCCGGCAGCCCCTCCGCCGTGGCGAAGGTGTGCACGTCGCTGGCCAAGCGTTGCGCCGTCTGGCGATCGATGCGCTGCCAGGTCGTCCAACGCACGAAGTCCAGCGTCGACAAGCCCGACCAGATGCGCGCCAAGCCACCGGTCGGCAACACATGGTTGGCGCCGCTCATGTAGTCGCCGAAGGCGACGCTGGCGGTTTCGCCGACGAACACGGTGCCCGCTCCTCGCAGCTCGGCCAGCACACGAGCTTCGACGGCGGGACCGACCGCCAACAACAGGTGCTCCGCCGCCCACGCATTCGCGAACTCCACGGCGTCGACCAACGACGGCACGGTGAGGATCGCACCGCGTGCCGCGAAGGCTGCGCGAATGACGGCCGCACGCGGCTCGGCGTCAACGCGCGCGTCGAGTTCACGACGCACGGCGTCGGCGAGCGTTGCACTGTCGGTCACGAGAACCACCGCCGCGACCGGATCGTGTTCCGCCTGCGCCAACATCTCGCGCGCGACGACCGCGGGCGTTGCCGTTGCGTCCGCGATGACCAACAACTCGCTCGGCCCAGCGGGCGAATCGATGCCGACGACACCCGACACCTGCAGCTTCGCTTCCGCCACGTACGCATTGCCCGGGCCGACGATGCGATCGACCGCGGGAATGCTCGTCGTGCCATACGCCATGGCGGCGACGGCCCCCGCACCGCCAACGGCGAACACCCGATCGACACCCGCGATGGCCGCGGCGGCGAGCAGCACGGCGCTCGGGGCGCCACTCGCATCGGGCGGCGAGCAGACAATGACCTCACGCACCCCGGCGACGCGGGCCGGGATCGCACCCATGAGCAAGGAGCTCGGATAGGTCGCGCGTCCTCCCGGCGCGTAGACGCCGACGCGGTTGAGTGCATCGGGTCGGCGTCCGATGACGGCGCCGTCGGCGGTGGTGACCTCCTGGGCGACCGGCCGAAACGCTTCGTGCACGCGGCGGACGTTGGCCGCCGCGCGCTCCAGCGCACGGCGCAGCGCGGGGTCGAGCGCGGCGAGTGCGGCGTCCCAGGCTGCGCGTGGCACTTCGAGCTGCTCGAGCGTCGCGCCGTCGAACTCACGCGCGAACGCCCGCAGCGCGCCGTCGCCGTCGCGCCGTACGCGTGCGAGCACATCGCGCGTCCGTTCACGGACGGCATCATCGGAGGTCGTGCTGCGCTCGAACAATGCACGACGCGCCGTGACGTCGAGGGTCGCGAGGGCACCGGTGGCCGCAAAGCGCAGCGTGCTCATGCGAGCAACCTCTCGATGCGGGTCACGAGAATACCTTCAGCCCCGATGGCCTTGAGGGCGTTGATCGTGCGATAGATCCCCGACGCCGGGCAGACGGCGTGCACGGCGACCTTGCTTCCCCCGTTCATGACGTCGATGACCGTCGGGCCTGAGATGCCGGGGAGGATTTGCTTGACCTCGTCCAGGCGCGCGCGTGGCACGTTGGCCATCAGGTAACGCTGGCCGCGAGCGGCAAGCACCGATGCCAGAGCGTCGACGAGTTCGCGCAGGCCGCGATCGCGCTCTCCTACCGGCGCCCGCTCGCTGCCCGGTCCCGCCACGATGAGATGCGCCGTGGACTCGAGCACCGTGCCAATCTCGCGGAGGCCGTTCACGCGCAGCGTCGAGCCGGTGGAGGTCAGGTCGACGATGACATCCGCGATGCCGAGGTGCGGCGCGATTTCCACGGCGCCCGAGACGGGCACCAGCTCGATGCGCTTACCCGCGGCCGCGAAGAATCGCTGCGTCAGCTGCGGAAACACCGTGGCGATGCGCGCGCCATCCGGAATGTCGGCGATGCTGCGCGTGTTGCCGTCGTCCTTGGCGGCGACCACCAACCGGCAGCGACCGAAACCGAGGTCGAGCCGCGATTCGAGTGGGCGGCCAGACTCGCTGACGAGATCCCAGCCGGTGACGCCGGCATCGGCGGCGCCGTCGGCGACGAACTCCGGAATGTCTTGGGCGCGGACGAAGATCGCCTCGAACTCGCCGCCCAGCGACGCGACGAGCGCGCGTTCGGACGACGCGCGGACTTCAAGGCCCGCGTCGGCGAGGAGAGAACGGGCGTCGTCGTGCAGACGGCCCTTGTTGGGGATGGCAAGACGGAGCATGGAATCCAGGGCAGCAGAAGGCGAGAAAACAAAACGACCCGTCCGGAGGTTCCGGACGGGTCGAGGAGAGTCTGGCAGGCGCTCGGAGTGCGGTCAGCAGCTCCGGGACACGCGCGACCAACACCCCCGACCCGCCGGGCCGTGGTGATGATGCGCATGATGGTGCTGGAGCGACTGCATACCGAACCGTAGTGGGAGCCTCACGGGGGGTCAACCCTCTGTCCAGCTTCTGGCCTAGGGAACTCAGAACCCGTTGCTGGAGTTATGGTTGGCACGGCGCGGGGATTGTGATATTTTTCACAACCTGCGGGGAATCCCCGTGGCTGAAATCCATCACATTTTTTTCTAGTACGGCCTGGAGGCCATTCGCAATGCAGTTCAAGGGTCTGGCGCTCGTCGCGAGCGCGATCATGTTCGCCGCCTGCGGCGGCGGTTCCGAGACGCAGCCCGCCGCGGAGACGACGCCGGCCGCGACCGCTGAGGCCACGCCGGCCCCGGCCGCTGGCGCCGTGACTGCCGCGCCCGCCACGGGCACGACGGTT
>PNKF01000151.1 GCA_013822285.1 Gemmatimonas sp. | reverse complement strand
ACCTTGAACCAGAGCTCGCTGGCCTGGTGCACCACGATGAAGATCAGCTCATCCGGATGCTCGGGCTTGCTCTGCGGCTTCTGCAGCGCGAGCAGGGACTCAAGCTCGAGGTAGGTCGGATACGAAATCTCGCGGTCGCTCAAAATGTGCTCACGTCGAGCGCGAGGAGGTCATCCGCGCGCATCGTCTCGTAGGTGAAGAAGGGTTCGCCGTACTGCGTGCGGATCAACGAGCCGTAATGCGCCGCCTGGTGGCGCACGATGTCGTACAGGGATTCGCCGTTCGGGTAGACCTCGCCCGCCCAGGTCGTGCCATCGAACTGCGAAGCGTAGCACTTGATGGCCTCGAGTTTGGTCTCGAACTCCTTCGTGATATCCACCACGAAGGTCGGCTTCACATGGTCTTCGCGATACGTGATCGCGTGCAGCACCTTGAGCGGGCGATGCGGCTTGGTGGCTGGATCCAGCTTCGTGAGCCCAGCGAGAAAACAGGCATCGCGGATCAGCTGCGAGGCCACGCGATGATCCGGATGCCGTCCGCGCGGCGCCGGCGCGATGACCACCCGCGGCTGCAGCTCGCGGATGCGAATCGCAAGCGCGCGGCGCGTGTCCGGGGTGTTCGTGATGGCTGCGTCCGGCAGGCCTAGGTTCTCCCGCACGGCCACGCCCATCACGTCCGCGGCGGCGTCGGCCTCTCGGCCGCGCAGCTCCGCCGAACCGCGCGTGCCCATCTCACCGGCCGTGAGGTCGATGATGCCGGTGCGCTGCCCGCGCCAGGCGTGCTTGATCAGCACCCCACCACAAGTCAGTTCCACGTCGTCGCGGTGTGCGGCGATGGCCAGGATATCTACCGGGGCGCTCATCCCAGCAATCTGCCGCCGCTGGACGGCGTCCGAAAGTGTGAATACTCCTTACACAATGCCGACCCTACCTACTCTCGACACGCCGCGCCTCAGGCTGCGCCCCTTCCGTGCCGACGATGCGCCCGCGCTGGTGCGCGAACTCGGCGACGTCGAGGTCGCGCGCGAGACATTGAGCGTCCCGCATCCCTACGCGCCCGAGCGTGCGCAGGAGTTCTTGGCGCGGGTCGCCGAGCGGTTCGAAGCGGGGAAGAGCGTCGTCTGGGCGATCGTCGAGAGCCCGACCCCAGAGGCAGAGCCGCCAGCGCGCAGCGATGGCTCCACGGCGGCGCTCATCGGGGCGGTCGGCCTTGAGATAGTCGCCGCGCATCGCCGCGCGGAACTTGGCTATTGGATCGCGAAGTCGCGCTGGGGGCAGGGCATCGCGACGGAAGCCGCGCGCGCCGTCGTTGCCTACGGATTCGACACGCTCGGCCTGCATCGCATCGAGGCGCATCATTATCCCGAGAACCCCGGCTCGGGCGCCGTCATGCGGAAACTCGGGATGAAACACGAAGGACGCCTCCGCGCCAAAGTCTGGCGGGACGGCGTCCCTCGGGATCTCGAACTCTACGCCCTCCTCGCGAGCGACGCGCGAGGATGACCCCCTCGCGTCGCTCGCGGTCCTGCACCGCGGCGACTTAGCGCGGCGGACGCTGACCCTGCATCGGTCGACCACCTGCCTGCGCCGCGGGCATCGAGGCCAGATTGGCATCGAACTTCGTCTGCTGCTCCGCGGTGAGCACATTGCGAATCGCGGCCATGGTCTCCTGGCGCTGCTGCATCATCGCCTGACGCGTCTCGGGGTTGCGCATGCCGCCGCCCTGCATCAGTTCCTGCTGCTTCGCGCGCGCGGCCGTCTGGATCGAATCGATGCGCGCCTTCTGCGCATCGGAAAGTGTGATGCCCTGGAACAGGACTTCGTTCTGCCGCGCCTGCATCGCGGCCGGATCGCCGCGCCCCTGACCCATGCCGCCACCCGGAGGACCACCCGGCGCTCCCTGCTGCGCCGCAAGGGGAGCCGCCACGAACAACGCCGCCACGACCAGGGCCTTCCGAAACGCGAACATCTGTGCCTCCGCTTAAGTGGATGGGACGCCGAGGGCGTCTGTGGGTATAAACGTACGGCCCCCGGTCCGCGTTAGCTTTCCAGAGCCGGTCCGACCCCACCCGGAGAACCCGATGTCCCGATCTTCCCGCGTGTCGCGCCTCCTGGGCGCGGCGCTCGTTGTTGCACCGCTCGTGGCCGCGCCGCCCGCGCTCGGCGCACAGAACGGCGCGCTGCCCATGAAGCTGCCCCCTCGCCCCACCACGGGCACCATCACGGTCCCCGACCTGATGACGCGGCTGTACCGCATTGCCGATGACTCCATGGGCGGACGGCCCACGGGATCCGAAGGCCACGTCAAAGTCACGCAGTACATCGCCGACGAACTGCGCCGCCTCGGCCTGCAGCCCGCTGGCGAGAACGGCACGTACTTCCAGGACATCGGCATGGAGCGCCGCGGCTTCGCGGCGTCCTCATCGGTGAGCGTGGGCGGACGCAGCTTCAGCATCGGCGATGACTTCGTGCCGCTGCTTGCCCGCGGTGGCCGCGCCCGCAGCGTCAGCAGCGCCGAGATCGTCGTCGGTGGCATGCAGGGCGATTCCACCACGTGGATCTCTGCCGATGCCGCGCGCGGCAAGGTCGTCGTGCTGCGCCCGAATCCTCGGCGTCTGCAGCTGGAGCAGCGCTTCATGGCCTTCGGCCCGGCGTCGCGCTTTGGGACCGCCGCAGCCGTCGTGCTCCCCGTGCTGCCGCAGCTCGCCATGCCGACGCGCCGTCAGTTGTCGCAGCCTTCGTTGGTCATGGGTGGTGGCGCGCAGAGCGGCGCGGAAGTGCCGCCGACGCTGCTCGCCTCGCCCGAGATGGCGGAGGCCCTGATTGCGGTGGCGGGGCAGTCCGCCTCGCTTGCACTGCGTTACGAAGTCACGCCGGCGCCTGGCCGCAACGTCGTCGCCGTGCTCCCCGGTCGCGATCCCGCGCTGCGCGGGCAGTACGTCGCGCTCGGCGCCCATACCGACCACGATCCGCTCAATGCCACGGCTGTGGATCACGACTCGCTGCGCGCCTTCAATCTCGCGCGTGAGCGCATGCTGCGCGCGAGCGGCGAGCGCCGCGCCACGCCGCAGCAGCTCGCCAACATCCGCGTCGACGCGAACGCGGCGCGCGCAGGTCGCGCCGCGCGCGCCGACTCGATCAAGAACGGCGCCGACGACGACGGCTCGGGCACCGTGGTGTTGCTCGAGCTCGCCGAGCAGTTCGCGACGGCCGCGCAAAAGCCGCGCCGCTCCTTGCTCTTCGTGTTCCACGTCGCCGAAGAGATCGGCCTGCTCGGTGCCGACTATTACACGGAGCATCCGACGGTTCCGCTCGACTCCGTGGTCGCGCAGCTGAACATGGATATGGTCGGCCGCGGTGGCGTCGATGACATCGCCGGCGGTGGCCCAGGTTACCTCCAGCTCGTCGGCTCGCGCCGGCTCTCGCGCGAGCTCGGTGATCTCGTCGAGGAGGTCAACCGCAAGCAGCCGCAGCCGTTCACCTTCGACTACTCCTTCGACGCGGACGGACACCCCGAGCGCATCTATTGCCGCTCGGACCACGCGATGTACGCGCGCTACGGCGTGCCCGTGACCTTCTTCCACACCGGCTTGCACCACGACTATCACCAGGTCACGGACGAGCCGCAGTACATCGATTACGAAAAGATGGCGCGCATCGCGACGCTGATCCATGACGTCACGCTCGAGCTCGGCAATCGCGCGACACGTCCGAAGCTCGACGGCCCGAAGCCGAATCCAGGCGAGGCCTGCCGGCAGTAACGGCTGGCGTCCAGCGAAACGCAGAAGGGGCGCGAACCAGAACATGGGTTCGCGCCCCTTCGCGTTCACTGCATCTCTGCGACGCCGCGTCTAGTCGCGGTACGGACCGCCGCCGCGATTGCCACCACGGTTGCCGCCGGAGGCACCGCCTCCCGGACCGCGACCGCTGCCGCCGGACGAACCGCCGCCCGGCCCACGTCCCGACCCGCCGCGACGACGGCGGCGCTTGCCCGCGCCGCTCGAGGCACCTTCAGCGCTGCCGCTCGATGCGTTGCTCGTCGACTTGTTGGCCGATCCACCGCTCGAGCCGCCCCCTGATGCGGCGCGCCCCTGCTGCTGCGCCTTCCGCTCGAGCTTGGCCTTCGCGCGCTCGCGCTCTTCCTTCTTGCGCGCCCGGATTGCCGCGATGCGGTCGGCCAGCGGCACTTCGAAGCGCTCCACCGGCACGTGCGTGTAGTTGAAGCCGTCGAGCGTGCGCCGCGGCAGCTTCTTGTGGATGGCCTTCTCGATCTGCTTGAGATCGGCCTCTTCTTCCGGCGAGACCAGCGTGAAGGCCTCGCCCGTCGCCTCGGCGCGCGCCGTGCGACCCACGCGGTGGATGTAGTCCTCCGGCATGTGCGGCACGTCGAAGTTCAGCACGTGCTCCAGCGCCTCGACGTCGATGCCGCGCGCGACGATGTCAGTGGCGACTAGCACGCGGATCTTGCCGTCCTTGAAGTTCGCGAGGGCTTCGGTGCGCTGCGCCTGGGAGCGATTGCCGTGGATGCGCGCATTCGGCACGCCGGCCTTCGTGAGGATCTCCGCCAGGCGATTCGTGCGGTGCTTGGTGCGCGTGAAGCAGATCACGTTGCCGATGACGTTCGCCTTGAGCAGCGCGAGGAAGAGATCCGGCTTGAGTGACTCCTTGACGGGCCACACCGCCTGCTCGACGCCGGCCGCGGGCTTGGCCACGCGCTCAACGTTCAGGCGCGCCGGATCCTTGAGCATCTGCTTGGAGAGCTCGACGATCGGCGCCGGCAGCGTAGCGCTGAAAAAGAGCGTCTGCCGCTGCGAGGGGATCTGCCGCAGCACCTGCTTGATGGCCGGCAGGAAGCCCATGTCGAGCATGCGGTCGGCTTCGTCGAGCACGAGGATCTCGAGGGCCGAGAAGTCGACGTACTTGCCGGACTGGCCCATGTGATCGAGCAGGCGCCCCGGCGTCGCGATGATGACATCGACCTTGTGGCGGAACGCCGACTCCTGCGGGCCCATGCCCACGCCGCCGAAGATCGCCGCCCCGCGCAACGTGGTGTGCTTGGCGAGTTCGACGAAATCCGCGTGCACCTGCGCCGCGAGCTCGCGCGTGGGCGTGAGGATCAGCGCGCGCGTGGCCTTCTTCGGCGAGGCGAGCAGGCGATGCAGCACCGGGAGCAGGAAACCGCCGGTCTTGCCGGAGCCCGTCTGCGCGCACGCCAAGACGTCCCGGCCGTCGCGGGCGGGAGGAATGGCGTCGAGTTGGATGGGGGTCGGCTTGACCCAGCCGAGGTCTGCCGTCGCGCGGACCAGCGCCGGCGCGAGATGTAGCGATTCAAACGAGCTCAAACAGTCCAGCCAGCGAAAAGAGAAATCAGGGTTTACGAACTTGAAAGATAACCTCAACGGCGCTGCCACGGAGGCACAGAGGCTCGGAGGATTGCGCTAGGACCCGAGACATCTATTTCGGTCCCCATGAAGGATCCGCTGAAGGGGTGCTACTGACCCGCCTTGTGGCACGCACAGCTCCGTGTCTCCGTGTCTCTGTGGCAAAGCAGTTCATTCGTA
>PNKF01000150.1 GCA_013822285.1 Gemmatimonas sp. | reverse complement strand
AGTCGAATGCGTAAGCGATGCGGACCGGCTCAGCGCCAGCCAATCCTTCGGCGCAGAATCCATTCCGCGCTGAAGGCGAGGAGCGCGAGCGCGGCGAGCCACCAGGCGTCGCGGGCACGCGGGGCGAGATCGCGGGCCGCGGCGCCACCCACCGGCCCGGCGCTGACAACGGGGCGCGGGACAATCTCCCGACTCATCGCCGTCGACGCTGCGTCAGCACGCGCTGGGGCGGACGATGCAGCCGCCCAGTCGAATATACTGCCCCAGAGGGCGTCGAAAGACTGCGCGGAACGGCCACCGCGCGTGCGCCAGCGCCAGAATCCCGCCGCCGTGACGACGACCGTGCGTGGCGTGCCCTCGCGCAGCGTGACGACGGCGCGTTCATCGGAGCGCCGCGCACGCCGGGCGAGCAGGGCCGGCAGTCCACCGCGAGCGGGCGTACCGACACGCAACGGCGGAAGCTCTTCGAATGGCAGGTCGCTGAGCGCCGCACGCAGCGGCGAGTCACCGGCGCCCGTGGCGTAATACTCTTCGCTCGAGGGCACGCTGGGCGCGAGCACCAGCGCACCACGGGCCCGCGCCCGCGCCGGACCGAAGTACGCGGTGTCGCCGTGCAGCATCACCAGCGACGCGGTGCCGAGCGCTCGGCGCACGACCTCTTCGCTGACCGGCCGCAGGGCATCGCCCTCGCGCCACTGCCCCGGTGCCACACGCCAATAGCCGCGAACCGCGCCGCGCTGCGTCTGCCGCAGCAGCGCCAAGGCAAAGCGCGCGTCTTGATCAGGTGCGGTAGAAATCAGGGCCACCGATGCCGCGCCAGAGACGGTGAGTGCCGACACGACCGTATCGTTGTCCGCGCGCGCATCAGCGCCGTCGAGGGCGACGAGCAACGGCTGCTCGCCCTCCACCGTCGGAATCACGACCCGCAGGCGAATCTCACGCTCGGCGTCAGCCTCAAGCGGCGTCAACGTCTGCGTGGCCAGCTCGCGCCCGCCCAGCAGGACGCGCACGAGTCGCGCTTCGCTGCCTCCGACAACGGCGTTCGCGCGCACGAGCACCGGAAGGTCGATCGTGTCGCCGATCAGCGCGCCCTCGGGCGTCTCCAGCGGCGCCAACCCGAGATCGGGCGCGGTCTCGGGCGCGGGCGAGAGCACCTGCGAGCCCAGCGGCAGATCCGCAAGACGTTCGGGGTCGTCGAGCTTGCCATCCGTGACGACGACGACCGGCCGACCTTGTGCACGGGCGAGCTCGACCACATCGGCGATGCGTGAGGCCGGATCCGTCGGCTGCGCAGGCAGCAGGGCGCCCGAGCGCAGCGCGTTGCCGAACACGAGCATCGAATCCGCGCCCGCCGCCATGGCGGAGTCTGCCGCGGCGCGGGCCGTATGCCAGCGCGCGGAGTCCGGACCCCAGGACGCCGAGGCGTCGAGGGCCACCCAGGGCGCGAGCGGACGCGGAGGGGCCAAGGGCGCGTCGAGCAGCAACGCGGCCACCAGCGTGGCACCCAGCGCCCGCAAGGCCACGAGGCCGCGCGGCAGCGGCCGCGTCCCCCAATAGCCGAGCGCCGCGACGGCAGCGCCCAGCACGATTGCGATGGCCCAAGTCAGCACGCCAGAAGTCTAGTCGGCTGGCTGGCGATTCAGCAGACTCGGTGGGCACGACGCAAAACGGCGCCGCAGGTGCGGCGCCGCTGGGCATTTGGACCTGCAAGAGGCCGAACTAGTTGCCGAGCGCCCTGACGATGCCCGCCGGCTGCTCCAGCGCGAAGCTCACGCCGTCGCGTACGGCCTCGAACTGCGCCAGCGCGCTGCCGGTGAGCGAGGGTCCAGCCTCCGCGGTGGCCAGCGCACGACGCGGGTCACGGTGCACGCCGCCGATCAGCACTTCGAAGTGCAGGTGCGGGGCGGTCGAGAGACCGGTCGAGCCCACGTAGGCGATGTCCTGGCCGATCGAGACACGCGTGCCGCGCCGGATGCCCTTCGCGAAGCCGCGCAGGTGCGCGTAGCGCGTGACCATGCCGTTGATGTGCCGCAGCTCGACGACGTTGCCATAGCCGCCGCGCGTGCCGGCGAAGATCACGGTGCCGTCGCCGATGGCGCGCACGGGCGTGCCCGCGTTCGCCGCGTAGTCCATGCCTTGGTGGGCGCGCATGGTGCCGAGGATCGGATGCCGGCGGCGACCGAAGTTGCTGGAGATGCGGCGGAACGAGAGCGGCGCACGCAGGAAGGTCGCGGCCAACGAACGACCGCGCTCGTCGTAGTAGCGCACGCGCCCGTCGGCCTGCACCATGCGATACGCCTGCACTTCCGTCCCCGCGCGCTGCAAGCCGGCGGCGATGATCGTGCCGATGCGCATCGTGCCGTCCGGCGCGATGTGGCGCTCGAAGAGCGCGCGCACCTGGTCGCCCTGCTGCAGCTCGCGCGACATGTCGATCTTGTACTCGTAGATGTCGGCGATCGCCCAGGCGAGTTCGTCGCGGGCGCGGCCGACGAGCAGCGAGTCGGACCCATCGCCGATCGCCTGATACAGATGCTCGCGCACCGTACCGCGCAGCAGCACCGTGTCGACGGCCCACGGCAGCACTTCTTCGGTGGCGGCCCAGGTGTCTCCCGTGCGGGCGACGCGCATGATGCGGTCCACCGCGAGGCGGAAGCGGATCTCCTGCGGACGGCTATCGGTGGTATCGCCGCGCAGCTCGACCGGCATGCCTGCGGGAATGCGCCTCGGGTTGAGCGGGGTCGCGCGCAGGACGTTGCTGGCGTCCGTGTTGGTCAGGCCGCGACGCGCGAGCAAGCCCGTGAGGGTCTCGCCGCTGCCCAGCGTGTCGTGCTGCGTCCACGGCTGTAGGTCGGGCGCGCCCATGTCGCCGAACAGCACGCGCGGGTCGCCGAACTTCGGCGTGGGCAGACGCAACGCGGCGATCGCGAGCCCCGCGACCACCGCGCCGAAGAGGAACCGCGTCGCGCGCGGGCTCAATCCATCTGTCTCCGAATGAACGTCGGGATCTCAAGATCGCTGAGATCCTCCAACGGACGGGCCGTCGACGGACGCGGACGCGGCGCCGGCACGGCGTTGCCCGTGGCGGCATTGCCCGCGGCCGGCGCACCCGGCATCACCGGACGCGGCGCACGCGCCGCCGGATCGAGCGGAATCACCGGCGTGCCGCCCGACACCGCGCGGCTGCCGATCACCGGCGGCTGCGACGCGGACTTCTTGCTGAAGCCCGTCGCGATCACCGTCACGCGCACTTCACCCTGCATGGCCGGCTCCGGCATCGCGCCGAAGATGATTTCCGCTTCGTCGCCCACCGCCGAGCGCACCATGTCGCTGATGGCCGTGTACTCGTCGAGCGAGGTATCCAGACCGGCCGCGATGTTGATGAGCACGCCGCGCGCACCGGCGATCGAGACGTTGTCGAGCAGCGGGCTGGAGATGGCCATCTGCGCCGCGTCGATCGCGCGATTCTCACCGCGACCGATGCCGGTGCCCATGATGGCCGAGCCGCCGTCCTTCATGACCGTGCGCACGTCGGCGAAGTCCACGTTCACCAAGCCGGCCTTCGTGATGATGCCGGAGATGCCGCCCGTCGCCTGCAGCAGCACCTCGTCGGCCTTCTTCAGCGCGTCCTGGAACGGGATGCCCTTGCCCACCACGGCGAGCAGGCGCTCGTTCGGCACGACGATCATCGTGTCGACGTACTTCGACATCTCGGCGATGCCTTCGTCGGCCTGGCGCATGCGCTTGCGGCCTTCGAAGAGGAAGGGCTTGGTGACGATGCCGACGGTCAGCGAGCCCTGTTCCCGCGCGAGTTCGCTGACGATGGGCGCCGCACCGGTGCCGGTGCCGCCGCCCATGCCGCAGGTGATGAAGACGAGGTCGGCGCCCGCGATGGCGCGCGCGACTTCGTCTCGATTCTCCTCGATCGCCTGACGCCCGATTTCCGGGCGGGCGCCGGCGCCGAGGCCACGCGTCAGCTTCTTGCCGATCTGGATCTTCACGTCCGACTTCGAATTGAGCAGCGCCTGCGCGTCCGTGTTCACCGAAATGAACTCGACGCCGTCGAGCTGCTCCTCGATCATGCGGTTCACCGCGTTCCCGCCGCCGCCGCCGACGCCGACGACCTTCATGCGGGCGTTCTGTGCGTTGGGTTCTTCGAATTCGAAGAGGCTCATAGGCTTGGCGGGAGACTGAAGGCGGATGGAAACCGGGCGATCGGACTCAGGGGGCGAAATATATCGCGCCCGAGGCCTCGCTTACAGGCGATTGACGAGCCAACCGGGCGTCAGGATACGGAGCGGTCCGGGCGCCCGGCCGTCCACCTTCCCTGCGGCGACGAAAGATTTGTGATGTCGCTTCAACGGCATTCACCACGGAGACACAGAGACACGGAGACAGCCGGAGCATGTTCAAAGGGGCCCGCGCCGATTGATCGGTGCGAGCCCCCAGGTAAAGCGGTTCCTGCAGTTGCAGCCTTCGTGTCTCCGTGCCTCCGTGGTGAAGGCAGTCCGCAGTTAGAACCAGTCCTGCAACCAAGTCTTGAACCGCTGCGCCATGGAGTCCATGCTCGGGCCCGCGTTGCCCAGCGTGAGGCGCCGACCCTTCCCCTGGCTGCCGCCGATCGCCACGCGGTGCGCACCGTACTGCACGAGGCCCGTCACGACGCTGAAGCGCGGGCTCTGGATGCTGTCCGCCAGACCACCCAGCAGCGCGCCCGGCGCCCCGACGCGTGCGCCGAGTCCGAAGACATCCGCCGCGAGCAGGTCCGTGCCCGGCTGCGCGGCCGCGCCGCCCGTCACCACCACGCCCGCCGCCAGCTTGCTCACCAGGTGATGCTCCTCGAGATCCCGCAGCACCATCTCGAAGATTTCCTGCGTGCGCTGGTGGATGATGTGCGCGAGCAACTCGCGCGGGATGTCGCGATCGCCCTGCGCGCCGGTGCTCGGCAGCTTGATCGTCTCGCCCGTGTTCTTCACCAACGGCTCGTAGGCCGCCCCGTACTGCTCCTTCAGGCGCTCGGCATCGAGCGCCGTGACGCCCAGGCCATGCACGATGTCGCTGGTGACATTGAGACCGCCGAAGCCGATCGTCCCCAGGTGACGGATCTTGCCCTCGTGGAACACCGCGAGGTCCGTGGTGCCGGCGCCGATCTCGACCAGCGCGACGCCCAGCTCCTTCTCTTCTTCGGTGAGCACGGACAGCGCCGACGCCAACGGCTCCAGCACCAGCTCGCCGACCTTGTAGCCCGCCCGTTCGACCGCCTTGCGCAGGTTCATAGCTGGCGAGGAGCCGATCGTGACGAGATACATCTCCGTCTCGAGCCGCGTGCCGATCATGCCGACGGGATCGCGCACGCCCTGGTTCTTGTCGACCGTGTATTCCTGCGGGATCGCGTGGATCAGCTCGCGGTCCTGCGGGATCGACTGCGCACGGGCCACGGCATTCGCGCGGTCCACGTCGGCCCGCGTGATCTCGTGGCCGGTGACGGAGGCGATGCCTTTGGAAGTCATCGCCGAGACATGCTCACCCGCGATGCCGGCATAGACCGTCTCGACCCGCGCGCCCGCCATCCGCTCGGCATCCTGCATCGCCTTGGTGATGGAGCGCTGCGTTTCTTC
>PNKF01000149.1 GCA_013822285.1 Gemmatimonas sp. | reverse complement strand
GGTGGAAGTGCACGGCGATCCGGCGCGCGGCTACAAGGTGGATGTGGAGCGCCTGGAGCGGCACGCGACCCCGCGCACGCGCGGCCTCATGCTCAACTCGCCGTCGAATCCGACGGGTGCCGTGTATTCGCCCGACGAACTGCGCGCGATCCTCGACCTCGCGGCGACGCGTGGCTGGTGGGTGATCAGCGACGAGATCTACCAGCGCATCGCCTACGACGCGCCGGCGCCGGGCGCGCTGGATGTGGCGACGCGTCGCGACAATCTCATCGTCGTGAATGGCGTCGCAAAGGCGTGGGCGATGACCGGTTGGCGTGTGGGTTGGACGATCTCGCCGCCGGCGGTGGCGAAGGCGATGACGGCGCTGCAGTCGCACACGACGTCGAACACGGCGACCGTCGCGCAGCATGCGGCGCTGGCGGCACTCACGCTTGGCGAGCCGGTGGACGCGACCGTGCGCGCCATGGTCGCGGAGTTCAAGGCGCGGCGTGATGCGGCGCTGCCGATCCTCCAAGCCTCGCGGGCGCTGACGGTCTTGCCGCCCGAGGGTGCGTTCTATTTCTACGTGAAGGTGCCGGGCGCGGGCCGCGTGCCGGATGCCGGCGGCGCGTTCTGTCAGGAGCTGCTGGAGAAGGCGGGCGTGGCGATCGTGCCGGGTTCGGCGTTCCGTACGCCCGATTGGGTGCGCATCTCCTACGCGGCCGACAAGGCGCAGGTGATCGAGGCAGCGAAGCGCATCGCCGCGACCGCGGACGCGATGGCGTGATGTCGTGCCTCGCGCTGCGGACCGCTACGCTGCCCTCGACCTGACCCGAGGACTACGATGGCGTTCGATGTGCGATTGGATCCCCTGGACCACAAAGACCTCCCGCCGGTCGAATACCGCTGGGATGCCGATACCGACATTCTCGTCGCGATGCTGCGGCCCGCGGGCGTCTCGGAGGGCGTGAGCGGCTCGCTGGATTTCGAGGGCTCGGATGGCTCCTGGCTGACCTTTGAGCTTGTCGACGGGCGCCTGACGGCCATCGAGGTGGCCGTCTGGCCCGACGTGAAGAGCGTGGAATCCCTGCAGCCGCCCGAGCCGAGTGGCACGGCGCGGGTGCGGATTCCGAATCAGGGCAGCGACGGGCTGGCGGCGATGGAGGTCGACACCGCCATCCGTGCGGTAGCCGACGCCCCCGAACGCACGATACACTTCCGTATCGGTCCGACGCGCGCGTCGCGGGCCGTGCACGTCGCCCGCGACCTGCTGCTCGAAGTCGATGCCAAGCAGCGGATCGCCGGTCTCTGGTTCCTCAACGTCCCGCCATTCCCCGCATCATGATCACGACCATCGTCCTCATCCAGGCAGAGCCGAAGAGCATCCCCAAGACGGCCGCCGCGCTCGCGGGCATCGAGGGCGTCACCGACGTGTACTCGGTCTCGGGCGAGTGGGACCTGATCGCGATCGTGAAGGTCGCGGAGTACGCGCAGATCGCGGAAATCGTGACGGAGAAGTTCCCGACGGTGCCGGGCCTCGTGCGCACCACCACGTTGACGGCCTTCCGCGCCTACTCGAAGGCGGATCTCGAGCAGGCTTGGGACTTGGGCGTCGACTGACGATCGCGCGTCGGCCGATCGGCCGACGCGGCGCTTAGCGCGACTTATCCGTGCACCACTCGGCGCTGACGCTGAACGCGTCGGCCCAGCGCACGCCGTTGTGCTTGAGCAGCACCAGCGAGGGAATGGCGGCGTAGCGCCACTGCTCCATGAGGATTTCGGTCTTCCCGTCGCCATCCAAGTCGGCGTAGTTGATCACGCGACGGAAATCGACCGAGCGCGCTTCGCCGACGCGCGCATGCTGATAGCTCGTGTTGAAGGTGCCGGCCGAGTCTTCGGCGAGCAGCACGAGCACGGCGGTGCTGCCGGCACCGGGGCCGAGGTCACCCGCATCGGGATCGATGTAGCTGGCGAGCAGCGAACGTCCGTTGGCACCGACGCCGGTGCGCAGCCAGCGCGCGTGGAAGTCGAGGCCGTTGAGGTCTTCGGCGCCGATGCCGGTGGCGGCGGCGACGGCGCTGGCCAGCGTGCGGCCCTGCGCGTCGGCATCGGCCGGGAAGGGCTTGGTGTCCGTCGGCTGCACCAGCGGCGACGACGAGGCGAGGAACTCGACGGTCTCCTCGAAGCTGGCAGGGTCGGCGAAGCGCGCGAGCGCCTGGGGCACGACGCGGCTGCAGCCCGGCACTTCGTACAGCGGCGCCGAGTCGGCGGGCCACATGCCGCGCACGATCTCGAGCTCACCGATGGACGCACCGTTGCGATAGATGGGCAGCTTGCGCCCTTCGGCGAAGTAGATCGAGTCGAGCTGGCGCCAGCCGGCGTCGTCCAGCGTGATGGGCTTGAGGCCGTCAGTGGTGACGACGGCGATGGGCGCGAGCTTCGGCGCTTCACGTGGCCCGAAGACGCTGAACAGCAGCGTCGGCGAGGTCGAGAGGTCGGTGAAGGCTTCCGAAGCGGAAGCACCGGGTGCCTGCGTCTGCTTGTCGCAGGCGGCGGCGAGGACTAGGATGCTCGCGATGAGCGCGAATCGGCGCATAGTCACAAGCTACGACCCGCCCCGAGGGGCGGCAACCACGCGCGGGGTGCTGTTAGCACTTCGTGACGGGGGATTTGTGACCCAGGCCGCATCCGCGCCGCTGGAGGCGCAACGCGAGGTGGACGCGCCCCCGCGGGTGGAGAGCGCCACGCCCGTCGAGGGTGAGGTAATGCGCGCCCGTGCCGTGCCGGGGGCGCCGACCGTGGGCGTTGCGGCATTCCTCGACGGCGTCCAGCGCTCGCAGGTGCGGGCCTACCTGAACGGCGTCCCGGCGGTGCACGGGGCGGTGGCCGCTGCCGTGCGCATCCGCAGCGGGCGCCGACTGTCGGCGTGGACGGCGCCGATTCGCTCGCACGCCTTGTATCTGCCGAAGCCCGTCGTCGATGCCGCAGTCTTCGCCGCGCTGGTCGAGCGCTGCGCGGTGGTCGACACGCTGGCCGACGTGGATCCCGCGCAGCCGCTGCCGCGACACCCCGGTGATCTCACGGCCCGGGCGCTCACCGCGGTGCAGCGTGAGCGGGAGCGCGCAGAGCAAGCGCTGGCGATCACCTGGGCGCGGGAGCAACGCGAGCCCTTGCTCATCGACGGCGGCATCGCCGGCACGGAGGAAGTGGCGCGCAGTCCGTTTGTCGTCGGCGTGGTGAAGTCGCACCGCACGCTGTACGTGGCCGGCGATGCGATGGACGCGGTGTTGGGTTTGCGCGAGGGCGAGCGCAGCACGGCGGTCGCGCTGGCCTCGCCGCGCCGCACGCCGGTGGCGACCTGGTACCTGCGCCTGCGCGATGCCGGCGCGCGCGGTCCGTTCTTCGGGCTGGTGCGTGTCGAGGTGGCGTTGGAGACGGGCGACACGATCACGGCGCGCGCGGATCTCGTCTCGCGCTGGTTGTTGGCCGAGCGCGCACCGGTCGCGCTGCCTGATGCGCGCTGGGACGTGATGGTCTACGGCATCCGCGAGTGCGAGCAGTACCTTACGAGCATCCTGCAATGACAGACACTCCGATCCTCGGCCGCGTCGTCGCCACTGAGCGCAAGCCGAATACGCCGCATGAGTTCCACTTCTGGACCGCGCTCGATGCCCCGGTGGGCATCGGGACGATCGTGCGCGTGGAGACCGAGCGGCCGATCGCTGGCGTGCTGCCGACGGTGTACGGCGTCGTCACGGAAGGATTCGGGTACACGGATCTCCAGACGCCGCTGCACGACGTACTCGGCGCCGATGGCGTGCCCGGTGCCAGCGCGATCGCCCCGACCGAGCGCACGGAGATCCGGCTGTACACCGCGGCGGTGCTGCGTCACGTGCCCGAGGAGCCGCTGCAGCCGGTGCCGATGGGCACGGTGCATCTCGCGACGGAGCAGGACGTGCAGCTCGCGCTGCGGATGGACAGCTATCTGCAGCCGGGCTCGGAGCGGGGGATTCCCGTGGGCATGTATCGGGCCGGCGGCACGCAGGCCGCGGTGCACCTCGATGCGGACTTCTTGCTCGGGCCCGAAGCCGCGCACCTGAGCATCAGCGGTGTGTCGGGTCTCGCGACCAAGACCAGCGCCGTCGAGTGGCTGCTGGGCAGCATCTTCGCGCACTTCCCGCAGGACAAGGGCGGCGTGGCGGCGGTCTGTTTCAACGTGAAGGGGCCGGATCTCTGCTTCCTCGATCAACCGGCGTCGAGCTTAAGCGATGACGAGCGCGCGATGTACGAGGCGCTGCAGGTGCCGGCGGAGCCGTTCAAGGACGTGCAGTACTTCGCGCCCTGGACGGCGAAAGGCTTCCAGCTCGCGACGCTGCGCAGCCACGAGGCGCTGCAGGAGAACGTGCAGCCGCTGACCTGGGGCCTGCGCGAGACGCTGCAGTATGCCGAAGTGCTGCTCAACAAGGATGACGTCGATGCCAAGGCCGACGCGCTGATCGATTTCATCAAGGAGCGCGTGCTCGACCAGGCCTTCAGCGATGCCTTGTTCGACGCGCCGGTGGAGGTGCGCAGCTTCGCCGACCTCGAGAAGTGGTTCTCGACGCTGCTCCGGGCGATGGAATCGCGCAACGCGGATGTGTGGCGCACGCATCACGTGGCGACCATCCGGAAGGTGCGCAATCGCCTCACGAACATCTCCACGCGCTGCCGTGGTTTGGTGACAGACGACGGCAGCGTCAGCGACCTGCCCTTCGGCCAGTTCCGCGACCGCGCGGTGTACGTGGTGGACGTGGCGAACCTCGAGGAGGATGCGCAGGACCTCGTGTTCGCGCGCGTGGTCTCGCAGCTGCGCGAGCACCTCGAGAAGCGGCAGCTCGGCGTCTCGCAGGTCGTCGTCTTCGTGGACGAACTCAACAAGTACGCGCCGGCCGACGGCCCTGACACCTACGTGCGGAAGATGTTGCTCGACATCGCCGAACGCGGGCGCTACTTGGGCCTCGTGCTGTTCGGCGCGCAGCAGTTCCGATCGCAGGTGCATCGGCGCGTGGTGGGCAACAGCGGCACGGCGCTGTTCGGACGCATGGATCCGGACGAGCTCGCGACGCCGGGCTACCAGACCTTGGCACCGGCCACGAAGGCACGGCTCGCCACCTTGGAGAAGGGGCAGCTGATGGTGCGGCATCCGCACTTCGGCCAGCCGATCTTCGTGCGCTTCCCGCGGCCCGCGGTGCTCACGGGGCGCGAGGGCGTGGAACGATTCCCGCAGGCGGAGGAGCTGTCGCTGGACGCGGCCATCACCAAGGCCCTGCGGCGGCTGGACCCGAGCATCACGCTCAGCTGGGTGCAGGACTCGATTGCGCTGGCCGGTGACAGCGAAGATGACATCCTGCGGGCGCGGAACCGGACGATCCAGACCAAGCCGGATGACGTGAAGGCGTTCTTCCGTGCACAGCTGAAGAAACGTGTGGCCACCGAGCCGACGCGGCGCGGTCCGGCGCCGCTGCGGGCGGGACCGCCCCTGGACGATCCCTACGGCGGCTGAGCGCGGCCGAAGGCCCGCAGTAGCTGCCAGTGCCGCGCTCCGGGCGTAGATTCCCCCCTGCGTGCGTCTCGTCCATCTCTCCGATCTCCATCTCGGCTTCCGCCAGTTCCAGCGGTCCACTCCCGCTGGCATCAACCAGCGCGAAGCCGATGTCGCGGCGTCGTTCACGCGCGCCGTGGACCGCATCAT
>PNKF01000148.1 GCA_013822285.1 Gemmatimonas sp. | reverse complement strand
CATGGCGCTTTTCGGTCGCAAGAAGACAACCGTCGGTCTCGACGTGGGATCCGGCCTCATCAAGGTCGCGGTGATCGACCACTCCAAGGCGCAGCCGGAGCTGGTGCACGTCGCGGTGGCCCCGTTGCTCGCCGACGCCATCGTCGAAGGCGAGATCATGGATCCTGGCATCGTCTCGGACGCCATCACGGCGGCCTTGGCGGAGGCTCAGGTGACGACGAAGGACGTGGTCACGGCCGTCGGTGGTCGTGACGTCATCATCAAGAAGATTCAGATTGAGCGCGTGAAGGAGTCCCAGGCGCGCGAGTTGATGCGCTGGGAAGCCGAGCAGCACGTGCCCTTCGATATGGAGTCCGTGGAGCTCGACTTCCAGATTCTCGATCCCGATGGCACGGAACCGGAGATGAGCGTGCTCCTCGTTGCCGCGAAGCGCGAGCTCGTGGAGAGCAAGGTGCGCGTGCTCACGGATACCGGCCTGAACGCCGTCGCCGTGGACGTGGACGCATTCGCGCTGCACAACGCATTCGAGATGAATCATCCCGATGCGATGTCGGGCACGGTCGCCCTTGTGAACATCGGGCACGAAGTCACCAACGTGAACATCGTCGAGGACGGCATTCCGATCCTCACGCGCGACATCTCGACCGGCACGCGACGCATGCGCGAGGACCTGCAGCGCGACCGTGGCTTGGGCTCCGACGAAGCGGAGGCGCTGTTGCGCGGCTTTGATCGCTCGGAGCACTTGGATGCCGTGCTCGAAGCCCGTGGCGAAGAGATCGCGGTGGGCATCGAGCGCGCGGCGGCATTCTTGGCCTCGTCGTCGCGTTCGGGCGGCCAGCTGACCAGCGTGTTCGTGTGTGGCGGCGGGTCGCGGGCGCCAGGCCTGGTCGATGTCTTGGGCGACCGCCTGCGGCTGCCGGTGCAGGTTGCGAACCCCCTCGCGAACCTCGTGGTGCGTGACGGGGCCTTCGGATCGCTCGTCACGGACGAGGTAGCACCCCTGCTGATGCTTTCGCTGGGCTTGGCCCTGCGGACGCCCGCATGATGGACTGGATGAGCCGATGATTGAGATCAACCTCCTCCCAGGCGCCCGCAAGAAGAAGAGCGGGTCGAAGGGTGCTTCCATCAACGTGGGGGCGCTCCTCGAGCAGCTGCGCGGGCGCTTCAAGGACCCGTGGTTGCTCGTCGCGCTCGGCGGCCTGCTTCTGGGCGGCGCCGCGACCGGCTTCATGTGGTATTCGCAAAACACCAAGACGGCCGAGCTCGCGGAGCGCGAGCGCATCGCAGTCCAAGACTCGACGCGCTACGCCGCGGTGTTGAGCCAGCGTAGCGCGGCCGAGGCTCAGCGTGATTCGATCCTGCGGCAGATCGCGGTGATCTCGGCGATTGACGGCGACCGATTCGTGTGGCCGCACATCCTCGATGAGGTGGCGCGCGCCCTGCCGACGTACACCTGGATACGGCAGCTGCAGCAGGCCAACCAGACGGCGGCGGCGTCGCCTGAGGACGTCGCGGCGACCGGTGGCGGACGCATCACCATCCGCATCCTGGCGTACACCGTGGACCTGCAGGCCGTCACCATCTTCATGAAGAACCTCGAGGCCTCGCCGTTCCTCGAGAACATCGTGCTCTCGAGCTCGGAATCTGCGACCGTGGACGGAAAGGATGTGCATCAGTTCCAGCTCGACCTGCAGTACCAGAAGCCGGATTCGAGCGCGGTCCGCACGGTTCCCCTCTCGATTGCGGTGAGGTAACCCATGGCTGGCATGCCGACCAACCAGCGCGACCAGTTGATGCTGTTCGTAGGCATCGTCGGGATCATCGGCGCGGCTGCGTATTGGAACTTCGTGTACACGCCCAAGGCGGAGACGCTCACGGCGCAGGAAGAGCGGCTCGAGAAGCTCGACCAGACCAATAACCGCGCCAAGGCGATGCTCGCCCGCGGCACGGTGGAGCAGATGCGCGAGGAAGCGAAGGTGCTCAGCGACAACCTGGCGCTCATCCGCACGCTGATTCCGGCGGGGAACGAGGTGCCGGCGCTGCTCGACCAGATCCTCGGCGCCGCGCGCCGCGTGGGGCTCGAGCAGGACAGCTTCGTGCCGGGCTCCGTCGTCCCCGGCGAGACCTTCGACACGTATCGGTACCGCCTGTCGTTCAATGGCACCTATCACCAGGTCGGCGAGATGCTGACGGCGATCGGTTCACTGCGGCGCATCATGGCGCCGGTGAACGTGAGCCTCATCCCGGCGCCTGAAGGCAGTTCGCGCCTGCGCGTCCCGTCGGACCAGAAGGTGCTGAACGCCAACTTCGACATCCAGACCTACGTGCTGCGTAGCGCGACGGCCGATTCCGCGGGCGCCCAATGATGCATCGACGTCTCCTTGCCTTCGCGGCACTCACGTTCGCCGTGGCGGTGCCGATGCTCGGCGGCGCGCAAGGCGGCCGCCGCGCCGCCGCCGATGCGCCGGCCCGCGCCGCGGTGCCTACCGACGGCGTGCAGCGCGACTCGTCGGGCAACGTGATCTTCAATCGCGAAGTGTACAGCTACCCGCGCGCCGGACGGCGCGATCCCTTCTCGTCGCTGATCGAGACGGGTGACATCCGGCCCATGCTGCAGGACCTCGTCGTCGTCGCCATCACCCTGGCGCCCAACGACCGTCAGTCCATTGCGACGCTGCGCGACGCGTCGTCCGAGGAGATTTACCGCGTGCGCGTCGGTTCGGTGTTCGGCCGCATGCGCGTCGTCGCGATTCGCCAGCGCGAAGTGGTGCTGGCGATCGATGAGTTTGGCAATACCCGACAGGAAACCCTGTCGATCAACGTTCCCGTTGGGGGAGGTAGGACGCCATGAGGCGCATTCATTCGCTGACCGCGATTGCGGCCGGTGCATTCCTGTTCGGCGCGACCGCGCTGGCTGCGGCCCCGTCGGCGCGAGCGGATGCCGCCGCGACGGTGACGGCCGTGACGGTCGTCCCGGGTGCTGGCAGCGCGGACGTCGTGCTCTCCTTTGCCGGTGAGCTCGAGGTCGCGCACTTCACGCTCGAAGGCCCGCATCGCATCGTCGTCGATCTCCGGGGCGCCACGCTGCAGACGCGTGCCCCCGCCTACGACCGCGTCGACCGCGCTGGCATCCGCAACGTGCGGCTCGGCCAGTTCGATGCGAACGTCGTCCGCCTGGTGCTCGACGTCGACGGTCCGCGCAACTACGAAGTGACGCGCACGGCCTCCGAGGTGCGGATCAGTGTCCGCGGTGGCGATAGCTTCGCACCGTGGTCCAGTGGCATCGAAGCCGCGCGCGCGGTGCCGCAGCTGCCGGTAGCGCCGACGTCGACGCAGCCTGTGCGCGAAGTCGCCGCCGCCCCGACCATCGAGCCCCTGCGCTCGGCGGCACCGGTGGCTCCGGCAAGGGTCGCGCAAGCGACGGAGCAGCCGCGCATCACGGTGACGTTCACCAACATGAGCATCTTCGACGTCCTGGCCCACTTCTCGGCGTTCTCGGGTCGGACGTTCATCACCGGGTCCGGCGTGTCCGGCACGGTGCGGTTCACCGAGATCGTGAACCAGCCATGGGATGTGGCGCTGAGCAAGGTGCTGCAGGCCAACGGACTGCAGGCGGTCGAGGACTCGACGGGCATCATCACCGTCGACAGCTATCGCAACCTCGCGCAGCGCGTGGCCGCCGAGCCGCTCGTGACGCAGATGGTGCCGGTCAACTACGCGCGCGCCGCTGCGCTCGCGACCACGATTCGCCAGCTGATTGCCGCCTGCTCGTCGGGCTCGGTGGGCCAGGAGAGCTCGGTGGTGGACGTGGCTGCCGATCCTGCCGCGGGCGCAGCCGCAACGGGAGCGGCGGGAGCCGCACCCTCCGCGTCGGGCTCTGCGAACCCCGCGCAGCCGCAGACCTGCGGCCGCGGCGTCGTGACCTTCGACGAAAAGACGAACGTTCTCCTCATCACCGAGACGGTTTCGCGCCTCCCGGAGATCGTGAGCTACGTGCGCGATCTCGACTTCCGCACGCCGCAGGTCGCCATCAAGGCGAAGATCATCGCCGTGGATCGCACGGCCACGGAAGAGCTGGGCATCAGCTACGACTTCGGCTCGCCCAGCAACTTCTCGAACCAGGTCTTCACGCGGCGCGGCTCGACGGGTGAGTTCACCATCGGCCTCGGTGGCGATGCCTTCATCGGCGTCGCGAACGCGAACCGCTCCTTCTCGGGAACGAGCTCGCTCAACCTGATCTACAACGTGGTGATGGGCGGCAACAGCCTGACCACGTTCCTCGATGCGTTGAGCTCGCAGAACCTGTCGGACGTGCAGGCGGAGCCGAGCACGACGACGATCGACAACCGCAAGGCGACGCTATTTGCCGGCACCGAAATCGCGTACTTGCTGACGCCGCCCGTCATCCCGGGTCAGATTGCGCCGGTCACGCCGACGATCAACCGCCAGAAGGTCGGCATCACGCTCGAAGTGACGCCGCGTGTGACGGCGAATCGCCAGATCACGATGGAGATCAAGGCGATCCAGCAGTCGGTGCTCGGCATCACGGTGGCCGGTCCGGAAATCTCCGAGCGGCAGTCCACCAACGAAGTGCTCGTTGGTGACGGCGAGACGGCCGTCATCGCGGGCCTCACGCAGACGCAGGTCTCGCGCTTCACGAGCGGCATCCCGTACCTGATGAAGCTGCCGTGGATTGGGCGCCTGTTCCGCGAAGAACGCACGATTGAGCGCAAGCAGGACCTGCTCATCCTCGTGACGCCGCACATCGTGGACGAGGGCGACACGTCGCGCTCCTCCTCGACGCCGCGCCCGTAACGCGTCGCACGATGGCAGGATGGGGGGCCGCTCCGCGATATTGCGGGGCGGCCCCTCTCTCTTCCTTCCATGCCACATCTCCGATTCTCTACTGCTGGCGAGTCCCACGGCCCGGCGCTCGTCGCGCTCGTTGAGGGTGTGCCTGCGGGTCTTCCGCTGCTCGCGGCGCACATCGACCATGAGCTCGCGCGTCGGCAGCAGGGCTACGGCCGCGGCCGCCGCATGGTCATCGAGACGGATCGCGTCGAGTTCCTCAGCGGGGTGCGCGCCGGCGAGACCCTGGGCTCGCCGATCGCAATGCTCATCCGCAACAAGGACTGGGCGAACTGGGAAGCGATCATGGACCCCGCGCCGCGTCCCGAAGACGACACACCGGAGGGCCGTAGGCGCCAGGTGACGCGCGTGCGTCCCGGCCATGCCGACCTCACCGGATTGCTCAAGTTCGACCGCGACGACGCGCGCGACATCCTCGAACGCGCCTCGGCGCGTGAGACGACGGCACGCGTGGCCGCAGGCGCGGTCGCACGCGAACTGCTGGCGGCCTTGGGTGTGCGCATCGGCAGCCATCTGGTGCACTTGGGTGGCGTGGACGCCGCCGTGCCCGCGGAACTCCCGGTGGATCTCAATGCTGCCGCCGATGCCTCGCCGCTGCGCTGCCTCGACGGCATCGCGGAGCAGGAGATGATCGCACGCATCGATGCCGCCAAGCAGGACGGCAACACCTTGGGCGGAATCTGCGAAGTCGTGGTGACAGGCTTGCCGGTGGGCCTCGGTGCCCACGTGAGTTGGGATCGCAAGCTCGATGGGCGCCTAGCGGCGGCCATCTGCTCGATCCCTGCCGTGAAGGGCGTGGAGATGGGCATGGGCTTCGAGGCGGCACGGCGCACGGGTGCGGAGGTGCACGA
>PNKF01000147.1 GCA_013822285.1 Gemmatimonas sp. | reverse complement strand
GCGCGTGCGGTTCCGCGGGCGCAACGTGCAGCAGGGCTTCTAAGTGATTGTTGTCCTGCTCGGCCCGCCGGGCGCTGGCAAGGGGACGCAGGGGGAGCGGATTGCCGCGGCCCTCGGCATTCCCAAGCTCGCGACCGGCGACGTGCTTCGTGCCGCCGTCAAGGACGGCACGAAGCTCGGGCTCGAGGCGAAGGGATACATGGACCGGGGCGACCTGGTGCCCGATGCCGTGATCCTCGGCATCATCAAGGAAGCGTTGCTCTCGGCGGCCTACGCCAAGGGCGCGATCCTCGACGGCGTGGTGCGCACGGTGCCGCAGGCGGAAGGCCTCAAGGCGCTCACCGCCGAGATCGGCAAGCAGGTGGATGTGGTGCTGGACTTCCAGATCGACGACGAGCTGTTGGTGTCGCGTCTCTCCGGCCGCACGACCTGCGACAAGGAACAGAAGCCGTTCACGGGTTTACAGCCCGGGACGCCGTGTCCCGACCAGTGCGGCGGCACGCTCATGCGCCGCAAGGATGACGAACCCGACGCCATTCGCAATCGCCTGCGGGTGTACCACGCGCAGACGAAGCCGGTGCTCGCCTGGTATGTCGGGCAGGGCGCGAATGTGCAGCACATCGACGCCGTCGGTTCCTTCGACGACGTTTTCGCGCGCGCACTCAAGGCCGTCGGCCGCTGAGCGCGGTCGCGTTGCCTACACTGCACGTCGACGTGCAGGTTTCCCGATGATCCAACTCAAGAGTCCCCGCGAGCTCGAGACGATGGCGGCCGGCGGCCGCATCCTCGCCGCGACGCATCAGCACATCAAGCCGGCGCTGCAGCCCGGCGTGAGCACGCTCGACATCGACAAGATGGTCGAGGCGTTCATCCGCTCGCATGCGGGCGCGACGCCGTCGTTCAAGGGCCTCTACGGCTTCCCGGGTTCGGCCTGCATCTCGCTGAACGAAGAGATCGTGCACGGCATCCCGAGCGCGAAGCGGATCCTCAAGGCGGGCGACATCATCACGGTGGACATCGGCGTGTACTACGGCGGCTTCCACACGGACAGCGCGTGGACCTATGCGGTCGGGCAGATCTCGCCTGAGGCGCAGCGCCTGATGGACGTGACCGAACAGTCGCTGTACGCGGCGATCGGCCAGTGCACGATCGGCAACCATATCGGCGACCTCGGCGCAGCCTGTCAGGCCGTGGTCGAGAAGGCCGGCTTCTCGGTGGTGAAGGATCTCGTGGGGCATGGCGTGGGTGCCGTGATGCACGAGGAGCCGCAGGTGCCGAACTACGGCAAGCCGAAGCGTGGGCCGCGCCTGCAGGTGGGGATGACGATCGCGATCGAGCCCATGGTGAATGCGGGCGGGCCGGCGACGAAGACGCTCTCGGACAAGTGGACGATCGTGACGCTCGATGGGGCGCTGTCGGCGCACTTCGAGCACACGGTGGCGATCACGGCTGACGGGCCGCGGATCCTTACGACTCTTTAGGTTTTGTGTGGCGTCGGCCGGCGCGATGGACCGCGACGGAGACGCTCTCGGACCGCTCCGCGCTCCTGCGGCCGCGTCGCCTTGGCGCGGCCCATCGCACCGACCTCCTTGCGGCACTCCCGCTTGAGCGGCGGGTAGAAGCGCGATGCGCGCGCGCTCGCTCACTTCGCTTGCCTCGCAGCTCTTGCTGCGCCACGGTCTCGTGGCCTGGCCCCTAGTGCGCATGATCTTCGCCTTGGCGCTGCTGATGACGCTCAGCCCGCCGCTGCCGGTCGGCGGCGGCGTGTCGCTCGGCGTGATTGGCTTCAGCGTGGCGGTGGCCATGATTGCCATTTCGCGGCGTGGAGAGCGTGTGCTCTTGGCGAATCTCGGGGTTGATGTGGCGCAGCAGGTGCTGCTGCTGGCGTTGCCTGCGCTGTTGCTCGAGTTGCTGCTCGGGATGCTGCTCGGGCTGATTGCTGGCGAGGCGTCCGCGGCGCTCAGCGCGTGAGCATGCTGGTCGCCGATAGCATCGCGATGCACTTCGGCGACCGTCGCGTGCTGTCGGCGGCGACGTTGCGCGCGATGCCGGGAGAGCTACGCGTGTTGTTGGGGCGCAGCGGCGCGGGGAAGTCCACGCTGATGAAAGTCGCGGCGGGGTGGCTCGCGCCGGATAGCGGCATCGTACGGCTTGGCGATGACGTTCGGCTGCGATGGTCGCCCGCTGCGTTGGCCCGGGGTGGTGTGTTCTATCTCCCCGACGACGGAGCCTTGGGGTCGGCGCTCCCGATTCGGCAGCAACTGGCCATGTTCGCCGAGCGGTATCCCGGAGGCGATGCGCCGGAGGCTGCGATGGAACGGCTCGGCATCACGCACTGTGCCGACATGCCGCCGCATCGGATGAGCGGGGGTGAGCAGCGGCGTGCGGACGTCGCTGCGGTCTTCGTGCGACGCCCGCGGGTGTTGCTGGCGGATGAGCCACTGCGTGGAATCGCGCCAATCGACCAAGAGCGGATCTTGGAGGCGTTCCGCGATCTCGCGCGGGCCGGCGCGGCGGTGGTGGTCACGGGGCACGATGTGGAAGCGTTGCTTGACGGCGCCGACCACGTCACCTGGTGTACGAGCGGGACGACCTATGAGCTTGGGGCGCCGGCGCGTGCGCGTGCGCACGAGGCCTTCAGTCGAGAGTACCTCGGACGCGCCTGACGGCTACCGCGCGGCGCTGCGGAAGATGTGCCGATACCGCAGCGGCTGCGGCAAGCGCGGCGAGCTGACGGTGACGTCGAGCGTGAGGGTGCTGCCCGCCGCGTCGAGGCGCCACGCGTTCTCGCGACGCCCGTCCTCGGCTTCGAACACTTGGCGAACCGTGACGCCGCCGTCGGGCGCGTTGACCATGGTGACGCGCGCCCGGAAGGGCTCGCCCGCCGCGTTGCGCCACTCGCGTGGGCTGCCGTCACGTCGCGCGCGGAGTTCCGGCTGCCCGGCGTAGTGCACCACGATCGAATCGGGCGGCAGCGCGAAGCGCACATCGGCGGGCGGCTGGTTCGTCGCCTTGAGTCGGCTGCGGCCGATGCCGCGCGTGACGAAGCTCATCTCGGCGACGGCGCGCTCGATGGCAGCCTGCACATCGTCGCTGGCAGCAGCGTCACGGACGAAGCGGCCGGCGAGTCCCTGCGCAGCCAGCGGCGTCGCCGCAGCCGACACGAGTAGCGCGGCCGCCACGGCGTGCACGATCCGCACGAGCGCCAGCATGACCTAGAGCTGCGCCTCGACGGCCGCCGTCGCGCGAGCAGCGGCTTCAGAGGCCGTGGCGACCAGGCGCTTCGCCTCGTCCGCCATCGGTACACCGGCCGACTTGTCGGGCATACCGACCACATTGATGCGCACGTTGTACGCCGCACCCTTGGCTGCCGCTTCGGCGAGCAACGCAGCCACGCCGGCATCCGACGCTGCGTTCGTGTTGCCCTTCGTCGCGCAGATCGCCGCGAGCTCCGCGACTTCGGCGCACCAGCGCGCCGTCTCGAGCGGGACTTCGGCGGCCTTCATCAGTGCCGCTTGGATGGCCGCGGTACGCGCCGTGTCCTGCTCCGGCGTGTCCTTGGGCAGCTTGTACGCATTGCTCACCAGGGCGTAGGCGGCCGCGTCTTCGTCCTTCAGCGCATGCAGCCGGCGCACGAGCGCGTTGGCGCGGAGCCCGAGCTCCTTCATCTCATCTTCGACAGCCGCGTACTTCTTGCGGCCGACCGTGAGTCCGGAAACCATCTGCGCGAGCGCCGCGGCGAGCGAACCGACCAAGGCAGACACCGAGCCGCCACCCGGTACAGGCGCCGAGCTTGCGACGTCGGCGATGAATCCGTTGAGCGACTCCCCACCGCTGATGGCGGCGCGCACCTTGCGCTCGAGCACGAAGTCTGGCTTGTAGTCGCGCCAACGCAGATGCCGCGCGGCGGCTTCGAACAGCGCGCGCTCCGGCACGAGGCCGACGATCTCGCTCCAGGTCGGCGTGACGCCCTGCGCCTCGGCTTCCATCTTCACCATCTCGTACGCGCGGTGCAGGGGCGTGGCGTCGAGGTCGACGAGGTTCATCGAGACCTGCGCCTGCCCATCGACTTCCATGCCAAGTCCTTTCACGCCCTTCAAGCCACCGGACGATCCGCGCACGGCCTTCGCGACGTTCTTCGCGACCTGGAGATTCTCTTTGCCGCCGAGGTAGACGTTGTAGGCGACCAAGAACGGACGCGCGCCGATGACGGTGGCACCGGCGGTGGGGTGGATCTTGTTGGGACCGAAGTCCGGCACGCGGTTCGGGTTGGTGCCGATGTCGGTGCGGGCGAGTTCGAACTCCCCGCGGCGGATGTCCGCGAGGTTCGTGCGATCGGGCCGCGTCGCCGCGCGCTCGTAGAGATAGACCGGAATGCCCAGTTCGCGGCCGACGCGCTCGCCGAGCGTGCGGGCGAGCACAATGCAGTCTTCCATCGACGCGCCTTCGAGCGGAATGAAGGGGCAGACGTCGGTGGCGCCGATGCGGGGGTGCTCGCCGGAGTGCTTGTTGAGGTCGATGCGTTCGCTGGCGACCTTGATGCCGCGGAAGGCGGCTTCGGCGGCCTTCTCGACCGGTGCGACGAAGGTGACGACGGTGCGGTTGTGGCTCGGGTCCGAGCTGACGTCGAGGACGACGATGCCATCGACAGACGCGATGGCGTCACGGATGGCGTCGATGGTGGATTGGTCGCGGCCTTCGGAGAAGTTCGGGACGCACTCGACGAGAGACATTGGCGCGGGCTTTCCGGTTCGAGGGGTGAACCCGAAATCTAGTCTCGGTCCGAGTCGCTGGACGGCTCTGCCACGGAGGCACGGAGACACGGAGCCTTGCGTGCCGCGCGGATGCGCTCGCGCAGCGCCCTCGAGCACTCTTGGATGTCCACGGTAGGTTGCCTCGCGCCGCGCAATCCTCGGTGCCTCTGCGCCTCCGTGGCGAAACGGCTCAGCGCTGCGAGATAGTCCGCCGCAGCCACGCGTGCATGGCGGGGTTGCCTGCCAGCACGGAACTCGGCCCAAACGCCTTGAGATGCTCGCCGGCGAGGTCCGTCGCGATGCCGCCGGCCTCGCGCACGAGCAGCATGCCCGCCGCGAAGTCCCAGGGTGAGAGCATCATCTCCCAGAAGCCCTCGAAGCGTCCACAGGCCACGGAGGCGAGATCGATGCTCGCCGCGCCCGGACGCCGCACGCCCGCGACCTGCGCCATCACGGGCGCCATCTGCCGGTGATAGGGCTCGATGTCCGCTGCGTCCTTGAAGGGGAATCCCGTGCCAATCAGTGCGCGACGCGGGTCGCTGATGGTGGAGACATGGAGGCGTTCCCCGTTCAGGTGGGCGCCCTCGCCGGCACGGGCGGTGAACACTTCGTTGCCCGGCACGTCGTGCACCACGGCAACCACCGGTTCGCCGTCCACGAGGATGGCGATACTCACGGCGTACTCGGGGTATCCGTGCAGGAAGTTCGTGGTGCCGTCGAGCGGGTCGACGACGATGGCCACACCCTGCTCGATCTGCTCGCGCGGCAGGTTGGCCGCGCTCTCCTCGGCCAGCACCGTGGCCTGTGGCAGGCCCACGGCCATCACCCGCAGGATGGCCGCCTCGGCCGCCAAATCGACCTCAGACACGAAGTCTGTGGGCCCTTTCGACTGCCAGTCGAGGGAGCGGATGTCGGGGGCGGCATCGCGAATCACGTCCGCCCCGGCGGCCGCCGCGCGCACCGCCACCGCCAGCCAGTC
>PNKF01000146.1 GCA_013822285.1 Gemmatimonas sp. | reverse complement strand
AACGACACCCTCGGGGGAGGGTCCGTGGCGTTCGCGTAGGTCCGCTGAGCTTCGACGGGCCGAGCTGACGTGCATCCGGGCTTCTTCCGATTCTGGAAGGAGCCTTTCGTGTTCTTGGACGCTGTTCGTCGAATCACCCCATCACGCTGCCGCCGCGCAGCGCCTGTGCGCGCGCAGCTGCTCCCGCGCCGGCTCGCGCGCCTGCTCCTCGCGACGCTGACGCTTATCGGCGGCGCGGCCTGCGCCGGCGAACGCGCGGCAGTCGAGCAGGGCGCCGTCGACGCGGTGGTCGTCGACGATTTCGGGGATACGCTGCGGCTCGCCGCCGCGGCGCAGCGCGTCGTCTCGCTGAACCCGGTGACCACCGAGTTGCTCTTCGCGCTTGGCGCCGGCGACCGCGTCGTCGGCCGGACGAGCTGGGATCTCTATCCCGAGGCCGCCAAGGCCGTCCCCGACCTCGGCAACGGCATGGGACCGAACGTCGAGGCCGTGATCGGCCAGCGCCCCGACCTCGTGCTGCTCTATGCGAGTGAGTCCAATCGCGCGGCATCGCAGCAGCTGCATGCGGCGGGCATCGCGACGCTCACGTATCGCACGGACAAGATCGCCGACTTGCAGCGCGTGATTCCCGTGATCGCCGCGGCCCTCGGCGTCGACTCCGTCGGCCGTCTCGTTGCGGACACGGTCCGCGCGTCGGTGGACGCGGTGCGGGCCCTGCCGCGTCCCAGCGAACCGGTCCGCGCGTTCTGGCATATCTGGGACGCGCCGCTGCTCACGATCGGAGGGGGCAGCTACATGAGCGAACTGCTCGACGTGGCGGGTGCGGCAAACGTCTTCGCCGACGCCGAGCAGCCATCGCCGGCCGTGTCGCTCGAAGAAGTCGCGCGGCGCAATCCCGACGTGATCCTCGCGGGCCCCAACAACGCGCGGAAGATTCGCGAGAACCCACTGTGGCAGGCGGTGCCGGCGGTGCGGGCCGGACGCATCCTCGTCATCGACACCACGATCGTCGGACGTCCGGGCGTGCGCATGGGCGAGGCCGCGCGCTTCCTGCGCCGGGCGCTTGTCGATTCGTTCGCCAGCACCGGCGCGGGACTGCCGTGACCCTGCGCGTCTGGATCCCGCTGCTCGTCGTCGTCGGCATCGCGGTGCTGCTTGGCATCGCCGGCGGTGCGGTGCCGATGGCGCCTACCGACGTGCTGCGCGCGTTGTTGGGTGACGGCGATCCCACGCAGGTCGCCATCGTCCAGAACCTGCGCTTGCCGCGCATTGCCCTCGGGCTCGCCGTCGGGGCGGGCCTCGCCGTGAGCGGCGCCGCGCTGCAGACGACGCTGCGCAATCCACTCGCCGAACCGTATCTGCTGGGTGTCTCGGGTGGCGCGGCAGCCGGTGCGGTCGCCGCGGTCACGCTCGGGCTGGCGTCCTCGGCGCTGCTGCCTCTCGCGGCATTCGCCGGTGCAGTGACGGCTGTCGTGGTCGTGTTGCTCGTCGCGCGTGCTGTCGCGGGGCACGCCGATCCGCGCGTGCTGCTCATGGCCGGTGTGGTCGTCGGCGCGTTCTGCACGGCGCTGATCATGGTCGCGCTGGCCACCGCGCCCGAGAATACGGTGCGCGGCGCGCTCTGGTGGATGATGGGCTCGCTGGGCGATGCCCAATGGCGCGGCGTGCGGTGGGTCGCACTCTACGTGGCGCTCGGGATCGGCCTGCTCGTCACCTGGGCGCGCGACATCGATGTGCTCGCGCTCGGCGAAGACGCGGCCGCCTCGCTGGGCCTGCCGGTCGAACGCGTGACGCGCCGCATCTATTTTGCCGCCTCGCTGCTCGCGGCGGCGACCGTTGCCGGTGCGGGCTTGATCGGCTTCGTCGGATTGATCGTCCCCGCCATCGGCCGCGCGCTCGGGCTGCGCAACACGCGCGAGGCGCTGCTCGCCTCGGCGTTGGCGGGCGCCGCCTTGGTGGTCCTCGCCGATCTCCTCGCGCGCACGCTGCTGCGACCCGCCGAACTCCCGCTCGGTGCCGTGACTGCGCTCATCGGCGTGCCGTTCTTCCTCTGGCGCCTGCGGAGGATGCGATGATCCGCTTCGACAACGTGGTCCTGCAGTATCCGCAGGCGCCGGAGCCCGCCGTGAAGGGCGTGAGCTTCGACGTGCCGCCTGGCCGCATCACGGCCGTGGTCGGGCCGAACGGCAGCGGGAAGAGCACGCTGGTGCGTGCGCTGCTCGGACGATTGCCGCTCGCGAGCGGACAGATCATGCTGGGGGACCGTCCGCTCAGCGCGCTCGATCGGCGCGACGTCGCGACGCAGGTGGCCGTCGTGCCGCAGCGCGAGGAGCCGGTCTTCCCGCTGCCCGTGCCGGACTACATCGCCTTGGGGCGCTATCCGCATGGCGGACCATTCTCCGGTCGCAATGCCGAGGATCGCGCAGCGATCGCGACCGCGGTGCAGCGCGCCGACGTCGCCGTGTTCGCCGACCGCAGCACCGACCAACTCTCTGGTGGCGAGTGGCAACGCGTGCGCATCGCGCGCGCCTTGGCACAGGGCGGCCAGACGCTCGTGCTCGACGAGCCGACGACCTTCTTGGACATCGCGCATGAGATGGCCGTGTTCGAGTTGCTCGATGCGCTGGCCCGCGAGGGGCAGGGCATCCTGCTCGTCAGTCACCAATTGAATCTCGTGGCCCGTTTCGCGGACCACATCGTCTTGCTCCATCGCGGTCGCATCGCCGCTGCCGGCTCGCCCGGCGACGTGATGCGCGGCGAAGTGCTCGAGCGCGTCTACGAGTGGCCACTCGTCGTCTCGCGTGATCCCGCCATTGGCGCCCCGGTGCTCGTGCCGCTTCGCGGCCGAGGCAGTCGCTAGGCGCCCTCACATCTCGCTCCCACCGATCCCCGTGTCCCCTCATCTCCGCGCCATGCGATTCCTCTCCGTTCTCGCCGCCCTGCCGAACCTCGCGCTTCCCAGCGCTGCGCTCGCCCAAGACTCGCTGCCCGCGACCGTCATCACCGCGACGCGCCTCCCCACGCCCCTCTCCGCGCAGACGGCGACGGTGACGGTGCTCGACGCGGCGTCCCTGCGCAGCGAAGGCGTCACGCATGTCGGCGATGCGCTCAAGCGCGTGCCGGGCGTCGCGATGGCCCGCAGTTCGGGCATCGGCTCGCAGCACACGATCTTCATGCGCGGTGGCCAAGGCAACTATGTGCGCGTGCTCGTCGATGGCGTGGCGATCAACGAACCGGGCGGCACCTTGGACCTCGGCCGACTGACGCTCGATGACGTCGAGCGGATTGAGGTGGTGCGCGGGCCGGCGAGCGTGCTCTACGGCTCCGAAGCGGTGACGGGTGTCATCCAGATCATCACCAAGCGTGGGGGGGCACGTCAGCTGCGCAGCGAGGTCGGCGGCGGCTCCTTCGGCACACTGCGCGCCTCGCTGGGAGCGAGCGGTGCCCTCGGACGCCTCGGCTGGACGCTGCAGGGCGATCGCCACGCCATGGACGGCGTACTGGCCTTCAACAATGCGTACCGCAACGACGGCATCTCGGCGGCCGTGGATCTCGCGGCGGACGCGAAGACCGACATCCGGCTCACGGGTCGCTTCAACAATTCCATGTACCAGTACCCGACGGGCTCCGCGGGCGCGCTCGAAGATCGCAACGCGGAGCGCACCGAGAACCGTGTGCTGGCGGGGCTCGAGGTCGCACGTCGCTGGACTGATCGTGTGGAAACGCGTGCGCAGTACACCTGGATGGACTTGCTGCCGCGCACCAACGACGGCTCCGACACACCGAGCGATACGCTGGGCTTCTACGGCTACTACGCGCGCGGTGCCGTGAAGCGTCGCATGGCCGACCTGCGCTCGACCTGGCGCCTTGGCGATGCCCAGTATGTGACGGTGGGCACGGAGTGGGCGCGCGACCAGGAACGCACGACCTCGGTGAGCGTGTCGCAGTTCGGCGACTTCCCGGACACGCTGCGCGCGGCCCGCGAGAACGTCGCGCTCTACGCGCAGGGGCTCGGCGAGCGTGGGCGCTTCAGCTATACGATTGGTGCGCGTCTCGACGAGAACTCGGCCTTCGGCAGCTTCCGCACCGCGCGCGCGGGCGCGGGCTGGCGCGTGAATGACGCCGTACGTCTGCGCAGCTCGGCCGGCACCGCGTTCAAGGCACCGAACTTCTTCGAGAACTTTGCCGGGGGCTTCACGCAGGGCAATCCCGACCTCCAGCCCGAAGAGTCGCGCTCGGCGGATCTCGGTGTCGACGTGACGCTGGCGACCGGCGTCCGATTCTCGCTGACGGGGTTCGCGCAGCGCTTCAAGAACCTCATCCAGTACAACGGCGCCGCGCCATTCGGTTCGCCCAACTATGAGAACATCGTCGCGGCGAACGCGGGCGGCGTCGAGTTCGAGGTGAGCTTGCCGAGCATCGGCGGGGTGGAGCCGCAGTTCGGACACACCTGGACCAGCACGCGCGTCGCGAAGGGCGGCTTCGATAACACGCCGAGTGCGACCTTCGTGGAAGGAGAGCGCCTGCTGCGCCGGCCGGCGAACGTGACCACGCTGCAGCTGCGCCGTGCCCTCGGCGCGATGGGGAACGTCTCCGCGGTGATCGTGCGCACGGGGGAGCGTGAGGATCGCGACTTCTCCTCCTGGCCGGCGGGTGTGGTCACGCTCGGCGCCTTCACGACGGTGGATCTCGCGGCGGACGTCCGCCTGCCCGGGCGCATGGGCGAATCGGCCCGGCTCGTGCTGCGCGCCGACAACGCCACCGACGTGCGCTTCACCCAGGTGCAGGGCTTCCAGAGCCCGGGTCGCATCCTCTACGCGGGACTTAGATTGCAGCGGTGATCGAGACCGCGGCCATCGTCCTGCATGCATTCGACTACCGCGAGACGAGTCGCATCGTGCGGCTCGCCACGCGGGAGTCGGGCGTGATCTCGGCGATCGCCAAGGGCGCGCGCCGGCCCAAGAGCCGCTTCGGGCAAGGGCTCGACCTCTTCACCAGCGGGACGGCGCTGGTCGCGCTGCATCAGAGCGGCGATCTCCATACCTTGGCCGGCTTCGATGCCTCGCGCGCGCGGCCGGCCCTCGCGCAGTCCCTGCGTCGCTTCGGCGCGGCGGCTGCGCTCGCCGAGGTCTGCCTGCGGTTCGGCACGGAAGCGACGGCGGGCGTCCATGATGCCTTGTCTGCGGGCCTCGATCGCATCGGGGCAAGCGCCGACCCGGACGTCCCGGCCGCCACGCTGGCCGCCGCCTGGCGCATCGTGGGCGAGCTCGGCTTCGCACCGGCATTGGAAAGCTGCGCGCTCTGTCAGCGTGAACTGCAGCCTGACGAAGACGTGCGCTTCTCGCACCGCAGCGGCGGCGCGGTCTGCCATGGCTGCCGCAGCCTCGTGCCCGGAGCGCGTAGCCTTCCGGCCAGCGCGCGTGTGACGCTGGTTGACTGGATGGCCGGCTCAGAGGTTCCCCTACACGACGCCCCGACGGCACGGGCCCACCAGCGCCTGCTCCGCGAGTTTCTTGAGGAGCACCTCGGCGACGGACGCGCCTTCCCGGCATTCCAGTCGTGGGAACGGCTGGACTCCTGATCGCGCCCCTGCCGAAACGGCGTAAGTTCCACGGCGTAGGGCTTGCGGATGATAGGAGCGTGCTGAACGGAGCCGGCAGTCCTCCGTTTACCCTCCACCGTTCTCCATCTCACGATCCCTAGTGCCATGCTGAACCCCGATCGTCTCACCGTAAAGTCCAGCGAAGCCATCACCGACGCGCTCAGTCTCGCGCGCCAGGCCGGCAATCCGTTGGTTCATGACACGCAC
>PNKF01000145.1 GCA_013822285.1 Gemmatimonas sp. | reverse complement strand
ACGCTGGCGTCGGAGATCAGCGCCAAGAAGGGCACGGGCGTGAAGGAACTGCTCGAGCAGATCCTGCTGCAGGCCGAGATCCTCGACCTCAAGGCCAACCCGGACCGTCGCGCGACGGGCTCGGTGGTGGAAGCGCAGCTCGACCAGGGCAAGGGCGCCGTCGCCACGATCCTCGTGCAGAACGGCACGCTCAAGGTCGGCGACGACTTCATCTGCGGCCTGCACTCGGGCCGTGTCCGCGCGCTGCTCGACGAGCGTGGCAAGGCGGTCAAGGAAGCAGGCCCCGCGATTCCCGTGCAGGTGCTCGGGCTCACCGGCGTCCCGATGGCCGGCGACCAGTTCATCTGCGTCGCCGACGCGCAGGAAGCGCGTGAGATCGCGCAGCGTCGTGAACGTCTCGACCGTGAAGCCAAGAGCCGCCGCACCGCGAAGGGCGCGGTGTCGCTCGAAGACTTCATGGCCAACGCCGCCTCTGGCGAGAAGCGTCAGCTCAAGCTGCTCATCAAGGCGGACCAGGGCGGTCCGGCGGAAGCGCTCGCCGACGCGCTGCAGCAGCTCAGCAACGACGAGGTGCAGGTCGAGGTGGTCGCGCGTGCGGTCGGCGCCGTCACCGAGTCCGACATCCTCCTCGCCAAGGCCTCGGGTGCCATCATCATCGGCTTCCACGTGCGTCCGGATACCAAGGCGCGGGCGGCGGCGGATCGCGAAGGCGTCGAGATCAAGCTCTACCGCATCATCTACGAAGCGGTCGCGGACGTGAAGTCGGCGCTCGAAGGCCTGCTCCGTCCCGAGCAGAAGGAAGTCATCTTCGGCGAGGCCGAGGTGCGCGAGACGTTCAAGGTGCCGAAGATCGGCGTCATCGCCGGCTGCTCGGTGCGCTCGGGCGTCATCAACCGCCAGGGCCGCGCCCGCGTCATCCGCGATGGCATCGAGGTCTACGAAGGCACGATCGGCTCGCTGCGTCGCTTCAAGGACGATGTGAAGGAAGTGAAGGAAGGCTACGAGTGCGGTATCGGCATCGAGAACTTCAACGACCTCAAGGTCGGCGACATCATCGAGGTCTATCGCACCGAGGAAGTCGCCCGCACGCTGCAGTCGGCTTCGGCTAGCTAACCGGCACGTCGCCAGGAGGGACGATGCCACCACGGGATCCACGCCGCGCAGACCGCGTCGGCGAAGCAGTGCGTGAGGAAGTCGCGGCGTTCTTGGCGCGGGATGCCAAGGACCCGCGCCTCACGGGACTCGTCACGGTCACGGCGGTCGAGATGGCCCGCGACCTCCGTCACGCGACGGTGTACGTGAGCGTGATGGCCGACGAGGCCGCCAAGGCCAGCACCGTCGAGGCGCTGGCCGGCATGGCGCCGCACCTGCGTGGCCGCGTCGGGCGCGCCTTGCGCCTGCAGTTCGCGCCGGAACTCACGTTCCGCCTCGATGAGTCCGTGCAGCGTGCGGCGCGCATCGAGACCTTGCTCGCCCAGATCAAGCGCGACGACCCGCCGCGTGACGCGGAGAGCGCCAGCGGTGACGACGACCGCGACGCCTGACGGCTTGCTGCTCGTGGACAAGCCGGCGGGCGTGTCCTCGCATGACGTCGTGAACGCCGCGCGCCGCGCCGTTGGCGAGCGGCGCATCGGCCACGCGGGGACGCTCGATCCATTTGCCACGGGGCTGCTCGTCCTGCTCGTCGGACGCGCCACGCGCCTGCTGCCGCATCTGCCCGACGAGCCCAAGGTGTACGAGGCGCGGATCGCCTTCGGCGCCGAGACCGACACCGAGGACTTGCTCGGCCAGGTAGTGCGGGAGGCACCGCGCCCCACCCGTGCCGCGCTGCTGGAGGCGCTGCCGCAATTCGTCGGCAGCATCGATCAAGTGCCGCCCGCCTATTCTGCGAAGCGCGTGGATGGTCAGCGCGCCTACGCGCTGGCGCGTGCGGGCGCCGAGGTGGAGCTCAAGCCGGTGCGCATCAGCGTGCATCGCTGGGAGCTGCTCGGCGTTGAAGAGGACAGCCAGGGACGCGTCGTCACGGCCGATGTCCGCATCACCTGCGGCGGCGGCACCTACGTGCGCTCGCTGGCCCGCGACCTCGCACGCGCGGTGCACTCTGCGGCGCATCTCTCCGCGCTGCGCCGTGTGCGCACGGGGCCCTTCGATGTGGCCGACGCGGTCACGCTCGAGGACCTGCGCGAGAAGCGCGCGCGCCTGCGCCCAGCCCTCGATGCGTTGCCGGGATTCCCCGTGCAGCGCCTGTCGGATGACGAATTGGCGAAGATCGTACGCGGCATCGACGTCGCGGCCACCGTGCGCGGTGCATGGGGCGCGCTCGTGCGCGCGGACGACTCGATGTTGGTTGCCCTCGCCGAACGCCGCGCCGCCGCGGATGCACCCGGCGGGGAACGCTGGCAGCCACGGGTGGTGATGCGTGAGGCCTGATCCTGCGTTCGGCCTGCCGCCGGAAGTGCGCGGCACCGTGTGCACCATCGGCACCTTCGACGGCGTGCATCGCGGCCATCAGTTGGTGTTGCAGCGCCTGGCGGAGCGCGCGCGGGCCCATGGATTGCCGGCGGTGCTGGTCACCTTCGAGCCGCATCCGCTCGAGGTCGTGAACCCGGCCGCCGCGCCGCCGCTGCTCACGCTGGGCGACGAGAAGAGCGAAGTGCTCGCCGAGAGTCCGCTCGACTACGTGGTGGTGCTGCCGTTCACGCCGACGCTCGCCCGCTACGAAGCGCCGGATTTCGTCGATCACGTGCTGATCGCGCGCCTGGGCGTACGTGAGTTGCTCATCGGCTACGATCACGGATTCGGGCGCGGGCGCTCCGGCGATGCCGATGTGCTGCGCGGGCTCGGCGAGTCTCGCGGTTTCGGCGTGTCGGTGGTCGAGGCGGTGCAGGGCACGGACGGTCGGCCGGTGTCCAGCACGTCGATTCGCCGTGCGATCGCGGGCGGTGATCTCGCGCGCGCCGCCGACGGCCTCGGGCGCGCCTACAGCATTGGTGGCATCGTGCGGCCCGGCGACCAGCGCGGTCGCACGCTCGGCTTTCCGACGCTCAATCTTGGCGCGCCCTCACCGCGCAAGCTGCTGCCGCCCGAGGGCGTGTATGCCGTGCGCGTGCAGACGCCGCGGGGGACCTTCGGCGGCATGATGAACCTCGGACCGCGTCCGACCTTCGGCGACGCCGCGACGGCGCTCGAAGTGCACTGCTTCGAGATGACCGGCGATCTCTACGGACTCCGCGTCCGCGTGGACCTGCTCGCGCGACTGCGCGAGACCCAGAAGTTCAGTGGGCCTGAGGCGCTGCGCGCGCAGTTGGCCAAGGACGAAGCCGCAGCCCGCGCAGTGCTGGCCGCCGCAGGTGAAACCGGGCTGCCGTGACGATGCTGCAAGCCGTTGTTTCTGATTGACTTGACTCACCCCGGCGGGTACTCTTCAAGGTTCTGGTTTCCCCCGGGTTTCACTTCCTTACCTGCTCCAGATGAACAGCCTGAAGGCACGCCTGCTCGTGATCGCCGCGATGGTGGTCGCGTCGGCCTGGGCGCTCTTCCCGCGGACCGTCGAGGACCGCTTCCAGCGCGATGGCGTCATGGTGGATACCACCTATACGCGCATCCCCCTCAAGTACGGGCTCGACCTGCGCGGCGGTATGCACCTCGCGCTCGAGATCGACCAGTCGCAGCAGCAGGTGAGCGACGTGAACGACGCGCTGGAGCGCGCGTTGCGCGTCGTGCGCTCGCGCATCGACGAGTTCGGCGTCGCCGAGCCCATCGTGCAGCGCGTCGGCGATCGTCGCATCGAAGTCGAGCTCCCGGGCATCGACGATCGCGAACGTGCGATTGCCGTCGTCCAGCGCTCGGCCTTCCTGCGCTTCCAGATCACCGACCGTACGCAGGCGCTGGAGCGCGTCGCGCCGCGGCTCGACCAGATCGCCAAGGCGCGCGGCCTCGAGGTCGCGACGACGACGGCGACGGGAGACACTGCGCGGTCGTCCGGCTTGGGCGGCATCTTCCAGACCCCGACCGACAGTGCCGCCGGTGACAGCGCCGCGACGCCGACCGACGGGCCCTTCCGTCGCTTGATCGCGCCGGGCAGCCTCCCGGGCCAGTACTACGTCGCCAACAGCGACGTGCGGACGCTGGAGCGCCTGCTGGCCGACAGCGCGATCCGCAACGCGCTGCCGCCGGGCAAGGTCGTCCGCTGGGGTGCCGACTCGGTGAGCATCTCGACGCAGTGGTACCGTCCGCTCTACGTGCTCGACAACCGTGACATCATCACGGGTGAGTACCTCGTCGACGCGAAGCCGGAGCAGGACCCGATGGAAGGCGCCAAGGTGACCTTCCAGCTCAACAACGAAGGCGGCCGCCGCTTCCGCAACGAGACGGGCCGCAACATCGGCAACAACATGGCCATCGTGCTCGACGACAAGGTCATGAGCGCGCCGGTCATCCAAGGCGCCATCGGGACTCGCGGCCAGATCACGATGGGCGGCCGCGACATCCAGCCGGCGCAGGACCTCGCGCTGGTGCTGCGCGCCGGCGCGCTGCCGGTGCCGCTCACGGTGGTCGAGACGCGCACCATCGGCGCCTCGCTCGGCGCCGACGCGATCCAGGCGGGCATCTACTCCGGCGTCGCCGCGGTGCTGATCGTCATCGTCATCATGGTCGGGTACTACCGCTTCTCCGGCTTCCTCGCGGTCATCGGCCTGTTCTTCTACACGCTGATCACCCTCGCCATCCTCGCGACCTTCGATGCGACGCTCACGCTGCCCGGCATCGCCGGCTTCGTGCTCTCCATCGGCATGGCCGTGGACGCGAACTTCCTCGTCTTCGAGCGCATCCGTGAGGAGCTCGACGCGGGCAAGTCCATCCGCCTCGCCATCGACGAAGGCTTCGACCACGCCTGGAGCGCCATCGTCGACACGCACGTGACGACGGCCCTCACCGCCGTGATCCTCTATCAGTTCGGTGACGGCCCCGTGCGCGGCTTCGCCGTCACGCTGCTCGCCGGCATCATCGCCTCGCTCGCGTCCGCGATCTTCTTCGTGCGCACGCTCTACTACGTCTGGCTCTCGCAGAAGAAGCAGGCGCCCACGACCCTGAGCATCTGATGTTTCGCATCCTCCACAACACCAAGTTCGACTTCGTGCGTCAGTGGAAGCTGGCGCTCATCACGGTCGTGCTCTTCGTCGTGCCGGCCCTCGTGCTCATCCCGATCTCCGGCTTCAACTACAGCATCGAGTTCACGGGTGGCACCGAGCTGCGCCTGAACTTCCCGCAGGCGCCGGACGTCGCGGACGTGCGTGAAGCCATCGCCGGGGCGGGCCTCGGCGAAGCCGAGATCACCACCTTCGGCTCGCCGAACGAGATCCGCATCCGCGCGCAGGACAAGGCCGCGGTCGAGCAGCAGGCCAGCGGCGCCGCCAACGTCGCCGACCAGATCGAGGGCGCCCTGCGCGCCCGCTACGGCGCCGAGGGCTTCACGCGCGTCGGCTCGGAAGGCATCGGCCCGCGCGTCGGCGAGGAACTGCGTCGCAACGCGATCATCGCGACGCTGATCGCCTTCAGCCTCACGCTAGTCTACATCTCGTGGCGCTTCGAGTGGCGCTTCGCCGTGGCCGCGATCCTCGGCACGCTGCACGACACGCTCGCGACCATGGTGTTCATCAAGTACATGAACATCGAGATCTCGCTCTTCGTCGTCGGCGGCATCCTGACGGTCATCGGCTACTCGATGAACGATACCGTCGTCGTGTTCGACCGCATCCGCGAGAACCTGCGCCTCAACCGCAAGAAGCCGCTGCGCGACACGATCAACGACTCGGTGAACGAGACCC
>PNKF01000144.1 GCA_013822285.1 Gemmatimonas sp. | reverse complement strand
CAGGAAGTGGATATCAACGTGCTGGCGAACGAGATCGAAGCCGCGCAGTTGGCGGAGATCGAACTGATGTGGCAGATGCTGGCGGAACTGCGATGACCCCTACCCCGGAGTATTCCTCGATGCGTGTGTTCGCTCTTGCGTCCCTGACCGCGCTGACGGTCGCGGCTGCGCCCCTTGGCAACTCGCTAGTGGCGCAGACCTATCCCAGCGCGACGGATCCGCGCAACAACCTGAAGCCGGGCCTCACGGATGCCGGCGTCGCGATCCAGGGGATGCGGTTGATCGCCACCGCACCGAAGCCGGCCGCGCTCGACTCCATCCGCGGCCTGACCTTCGTGAACTCGGACCTCGCCTTCCGCGGCAACTTGGTCTATCAGGGCAACTTCGCGGGCTTCGTGATCTACGACGTCTCGAATCCGGCGCGCCCGCAGATCCTCAGCACCGTCGAGTGCATCACCTCGCAGGGTGACCCGAGTATCGTCGGCAACCTGCTCTTCGTGTCCGCGGAAGGCGCGGGCAATCGCAATGACTGCGCCAAGGGTGGCGTGCAGAATCCGGCGGACCACATGGCCGGCGTGCGCATCTATGACGTGAGCAACCCGCGCGCGCCGCGCTTCGTGAAGAACGTGCAGACCTGCAAGGGCTCGCACACGCACACGGTGGTGCCGCATCCGACTGACCGCGGCATCGTGTACCTCTACGTGTCCGGCAGCCAGGGCGCGCGTCCGGCCACGGAACTCGCCGGCTGCCGCAACGGCTCGGATCCGGCCGATGAGTCGAACTCGCTGTACCGCCTCGACGTCATCAAGGTGCCGCTCGCGCGACCGCAGGACGCCGAGGTCGTGACGGGTGCGCGCATCTTCACCGGCTTGGGCCCTGCCCCGGCGCGCGGCGGTCGTGCGCGGGCGGTGCGGGCGACGTCGGGCGCGGACAGCGCCGAGATGGCGCAGATGGCCATGAACGGCCCGCGGAACTGCCACGACGTCTCCGCGTACCCGGCGATGAACCTGCTCGCCGGCGCCTGCGCGAGCTACGGCCTGCTCGTCGACATCAGCAATCCGGAGCGTCCGGTGCGTCTCGACGCCGTCGCCGACACGAATTTCTCGCTCTGGCACACCGCGGTGTTCAGCAACGACGGCAAGAAGGTCGTCTTCACGGACGAGTGGGGCGGCGGCACGTCGCCGAACTGCCAGGCGATCCATCCGTTGGAGATGGGCGGCAACACGACGCTGGTGATCGGCGCCGATCGCAAGCTCACGCAGCATGCCTACTTCAAGATCCCGACGGCCCAGGCGGCGCAGGAGAACTGCGTGTCGCACAACGGCGGCCTCATCCCGGTGCCGGGCCGCGACATCATGGTCCAGGGCTGGTACCAGGGCGGCGTGAACGTCATCGACTTCACCGACCCGGACAAGCCCTACGAGATCGCCTTCTTCGACCGCGGTCCGGTCGATGCCGCGCCGGTCGAAGGCCAGGCGCGCGGCCGCGGCACCATCGCCGGTTCCTGGGGTGCGTACTGGTACAACGGTCGCATCTACTCAGCCGAGATGGCGCGTGGCCTCGACATCCTCGAGATCACGCCGAGCGAGCATCTCTCGGAGAACGAGATCGCCGCGGCGAAGCTGGTGATGATGGAGGAGTACAATCCGCAGAGCCAGCCGAAGCTGGTGTGGCCGGCGGCGTTCCCCGTGGTGCGCAGCTACGTCGACCAGCTCGCGCGTGCGCGGGCGATCCCGGCCTCGCTGATCGGCGAGATCCGGGCGGGCATCGACGGCGCCGAGCGGGCCAACGGCGCACAGCGCCGGCAGCAGCTGAACATGGTGGCGGGCATGGTACAGCCGATCGCCGCGCAGTCAGGCGATCCGGAGAAGGCGCGCATGCTCGCGGCGGCATTGCGGGAGCTCGCGATGGCGACGCGCTAACGACAACTGACGCCACAGAGGCACAGAGACACAGAGGTTGCACGGAGAAAGACTTGGGGGGCTCGCACCGAGATGTCGGTGCGGGCCCCCCAAGCGCATCTCGCGGATCTTTCTGAGCGGCACGCAAGGCTCCGTGCCTCCGTGCCTCTGTGGCCAGTAGTTACTCGCCGTACGGAATCCAGATGTTCTTCACCTGCGTCGCCTCCCGCAGGAACTCCCGGCCTTCACCCTCGGTCACATCCGCCCACGCGATCGCATCGGCGTGGCACCAGGTGCGCTTCATGTTGTGCGCACTCGCCAGCTCGACGGCCTTCACGCCCTCGCGCGAACCCCAATACCAGATGCCTTCCACATCGTCATGCTCGGCCAGCGTCTTCGCCAGCACGTCCTTGGCACCGGTGACGATGTTGATCACGCCGGCCGGTAGGTCGGAGCTCTCAAGCACGGTGTACAGATCCGTCGCCGAGAGCGGGTGCGGCTCGCTCGGCACCACGACCACCGCGTTACCCGTGGCGATCAAGGGCGCGACCGTGGAGATGAAGCCGAGCAGCGGCGCCTCGTTCGGTGCGGCGACGGCGACGACCCCGATCGGCTCGTTCATCTGCAGCGCGACGCCGCGAATCGGAACATTGTGCACCGCGCCATCCCACTTGTCCGCCCAGGCCGCATAGCTGAACAGTCGCGCCACCGACGCCTCAACTTCAGCCTTCGCCTGCGCCGCCATCGCGCCGGTCTGCGCGCGCAGGCGTGCCGCGAACTCTTCGCCGCGCGCCGAGAGATTCTCCCCGATGTAATAGAGAATCTGCGCGCGGAGGTGGCCGGTGGACTTGCTCCAGCCCTTCACCGCCGCATGCGCCGCTTCGACCGCGTTGCGCAGGTCCTTGCGGTTGCCGTCGCCGACCTCGCCGATGCGCTGGCCCTTGGGGTTCACGACGATGCGCGAATAGCCGCTATCGGGGCGAGCCTGCTTGCCGCCGATGAAGAGCTTGGGGGTGCGATCGATCTCGGAGATGAACGGTGAAGGCTGAACGGCGGAGGCAACCGCACGCTTCGGCGAGGACGTGGCAGCACCCTTTACCGTCCCCCGTTCCCCGTTCCGCTTCAGACAGTACTCATACATCCCTTCGCGCCCACCCTCGCGCCCGAACCCAGACTCGCGATAGCCCCCGAAGCCGGCAGCGGCATCGAACAGATTGGTCGCATTGATCCACACCACGCCGGCCTTGAGCTTCGGCGCGATATCCAACGCGAGGTTGATGTTCTCGCTCCACACGCTGGCCGCGAGGCCGTAGGGCGTGTTGTTGGCCAGCGCCACCGACTCTTCCGGCGTGCGGAAGGTCATCGCGACCAGCACGGGGCCGAAGATCTCGACCTGCGCGATCGTGCTCGACGGTTCGACGTTCGTGAACAGCGTCGGCGGATAGAAGCAGCCCTTCTTCGGTACGCTCCAGCTCGGCTGCCACAGCGTCGCGCCTTCGTCGGCGCCCTGCTTCACCAGCGCCGTGATGCGCTCGAGCTGCTCCGGCGCGACGATGGCGCCCATGTCGACGGCCTTGTCGAGCGGCTTCCCGACGCGCAGCGTCTCCATGCGCGCACGGAGCTTCTCGATCAGACGGTCATGGATGCCTTCCTGCACCAGCAGGCGCGACCCCGCGCAGCAGACCTGGCCTTGGTTGAACCAGATCGCATCGACCACGCCCTCGACCACCGCATCGAGATCGGCGTCCTCGTACACGATGAACGGCGACTTCCCGCCGAGCTCCAGCGAGAGCTTCTTGCCGCTGCCCGCCGTCGCGCGACGGATGATCTTGCCCACTTCGGTCGAGCCCGTGAACGCGATCTTGTCCACGTCCTTGTGCTCCACCAGTGCCGCGCCCGTCTTGCCGTCGCCGGTGATGATGTTGAGCACGCCCGGCGGCAGCCCCGCGTCGTGCGCGAGCTCGGCGAACAGCAGCGCCGACAGCGGCGTGAACTCCGCCGGCTTCAGCACCACCGTGTTCCCGGCGGCCAGCGCCGGCGCCACCTTCCACGCCAACATCAGCAGCGGGAAGTTCCAGGGAATGATCTGCCCCACCACGCCCACCGGTCCGTAGCCGGCGAACTCCTGTTCGAAGAGCTGCGCCCAGCCGGCGTGATGGTAGAAGTGCCGCGCCACGAGCGGAATGTCGAGGTCGCGCGTCTCGCGGATGCTCTTGCCGTTGTCCATCGACTCGACGACGGCGAACAGTCGCGCATGCTTCTGCACCATGCGCGCCAACGCGTAGAGATGCTTCGCGCGCTGATGCCCGCTGAGCTTGCCCCAGCTGCGCTGCGCCTTCCGCGCCGCCGCGACGGCGGCATCCACGTCCTTGCTCGTGCCCTGCGTGACCTTGGCGAGCACGTCGGTCGTGCTCGGGTCGAACACCTCGAAGGTCGAGCCGGGCTTGGTCCACGCCCCATTGATGAACTGGCCGAACTTCCCGCCGTGCTTGGCCAGCCAGGCGCGCGCCTCGGCGTCGCTCTCCGGCGCCGGGCCATACTCCATCGTCTTGAAGATCTCGGCAACGCTGGTCATCGGGTCACCGCAGGGGAATGAGGAGTCATGAGCGCGCGCATCACGGCATCGGATGGCGATGGGCCGCCGCATAACGGCCCGTGACGTGGTGCTCGAGCTGGCGCTCGATATCGGTGAGCAACGAGCTGGCGCCGAACCGGAACAGGTCCGGCTGCAGCCAACGGTTGCCAAGTTCTTCCTTCATGAGCATCAGGTACTCGAGCGCCTGCTTGGCCGTGCGGATGCCGCCGGCCGGCTTGTAGCCCACCTTGTAGCCCGTGGCGCGCTCGTACTCGCGGATTTGCCGCGTCATGACCAGCGAGAACGGCAGCGTGGCGTTGGTGCCTTCCTTGCCCGTGCTGGTCTTGATGAAGTCGGCGCCGGCCTGCATCGCCACCCAGCTCGCGCGGGCGACGTTGGTGAGCGTCGCCAGCTCGCCCGTCGCGAGGATCGCCTTGAGATGCGCGTCGCCGCAGGCCTCGCGGAAGGCCTTCACCTCGTCGTACAGCGCCTGCCAGTCACCCGTGAGCACATGGCGGCGCGTGATGACGATGTCGATCTCCTTGGCGCCCGCCTTCACGCTCTCGTGGATCTCTTCCACGCGCTGCTTGAAGGGCGAGAGCCCGGCCGGGAATCCCGTGCTCACCGCGGCGACGGGAATGCCGGAGCCTTCCAGCGCCTCGACGGCCGTCGCCACCCATTGGTGATACACGCAGACCGCGCCCACCGTGACATGGAGGTCGGCCACGCCCAGCGCATCTACCAGGTCATCGCGCAGCGGGCGCCGCGCCTTGGCACAGAGCCGCTTCACGTTGCTCGCGGTATCGTCACCCGAGAGTGTGGTGAGATCCATCAACGTGATGGCCTTGAGCAGCCAGGCGGCCTGCCACTGCTTCTTGACGGTGCGGCGCGTCGGGATCGTCGCCGACCGACGCTCCGCGGCGCTCTTGTTGACGCGGATGGCCCGCACGACGTCGAGGTCGAGCGGGCCGCCGGGGTTTCGGGGAAGGTCTGAGGCGCTCACGGCGAGACGCTCACGTGGTCAGCGGGACGGTGTCACGCATGCTCATGGGTGCAGACGCGTCATCAGACGCGGGAACGGGATGCACTCGCGGATGTGCGGCGTGCCGCAGATCCAGGCGATGGTACGCTCGAGGCCAAGGCCGAAGCCCGAGTGCACGAAGGTGCCGTACTTGCGAAGGTCGAGATACCACGAATAGGCCTCGAGCGGCAGGTTCTCTTCCTTGATGCGGTGCAGGAGCTTGTCGTAGTCATCCTCACGCTGCGAGCCACCGATGATCTCGCCGTAGCCTTCCGGCGCGAGCATGTCGTCGCAGAGCACCGTCCGCGGATCCGCCGGATTCTCCTTCATGTAGAAGG
>PNKF01000143.1 GCA_013822285.1 Gemmatimonas sp. | reverse complement strand
GACGGCCAATGCCCAGCGCGGTGAGACGCTCGAGCTGCCGGGCGGCGCCGTCACGTTCGTCGCCACGGACGATGCGCCGCTCGCCTCGGCGGCGTTGATCTTCTCGTCGCTCCCGCACGGCGCGAGCGCCGAATGGGTCGCGCGCGCGCGCGACGCCGGTGCGCGCGTGGTCGATCTCTCGACCGACCTGCGCATCGGCAACGGCGCAACGGAAACCGTGCCGTACGGACTCACGGAGTGGCAGCGCGCCGCCGTGCGCGACGCACGCGTCGTGGCCAATCCCGGCTGCTACCCGACCTCCGCGCTGCTCGCCCTGCTGCCGCTACTCGAGCGCGATCTCATCGCCGCGGGTGCGACGATCTCCGTGAACTCGGCGAGCGGTGTCACGGGCGCTGGGCTCTCGCCGCGTCTCGACCTGCTGTTCGGCGAAGTCACGGAGAACTTCCGTGCCTACGGCGTCGGCAACACCCATCGCCATCTCAACGAGATGCGCGCCGCAGTCCAATTGCTGAGCCGCGACGTGGATCTGCTGTTCACGCCGCATCTCCTGCCGACGGCGCGCGGCATCCTCTCGACCATCACCGTCCCGCTGAAGGCGCCGTTGAGCGATCTGCTCGAGCCCTGGCGCACGCGGTACGCCGGCGAGCCCTTCGTGGAGATCGTCGAGGCGCTGCCCGAGCTGCGCCAGGTCCAGCGACGCAACGTCGCGCGCATCGCGGTGCGTCGCGTCGAGCATGTCCGCACGCCGACCATTCAGATCTTCAGCGCCATCGACAATCTCGTGAAGGGCGCCGCGGGCCAAGCACTGCAGAATGCGAATCTCATGCTCGGCCTCGACGAAACGATGGGGCTGCCGCGATGACGACGCGGGTCTTCAAGTTCGGTGGACGCGCCCAGGGCGCGGCGGCGTTGCCGGCGTCCATCACGGCCGCGGCCGCCAACGCGCGCGTCGTCGTCGTCCACGGTGGCGGCGATGAAGTGAGCGCCATGCAGCGCCGCCTCGGCATGGAACCGCAGTTCGTCGGCGGTCGTCGCGTCACGAGTGATGCCGACCTTGAAGTCGTGCGCATGCTGCTCTCGGGCAGCATCAACAAGCGGCTGGTGGCGCAGCTCATCACGGCGGGCGCGCGAGCCGTTGGCATCAGTGGGGAAGACGGCGGCCTGCTCAGTGCGCGCGTGACCGATGCGACCTTCGGACGCGTGGGGCGCGACGTCCATGCCTCCACCGCGTTGCTCGAAGACTTGCTCGCGAGCGGCTGGCTCCCCGTGGTGTCACCGCTCGCCCGTGACCGCGACTCACAAGACGGCCTTGGCCTCAACGTGAATGGCGACGATGCGGCCACCGCGATCGCCGTCGCGCTCCGCGCCGACGAACTGTGTTTCGTCGCGGATGTCGACGGCGTCCTCGAGGCAGGGCAGCGCATTCCCCGTCTCGATCCGGTGGGCATCCAGGACCTCGCCGCCCGTGGTGTGGCACAGGGCGGAATGCTCGCGAAGCTCGAAGCGGCTGTCGCTGCGCTGGAGGCAGGCGTCGGCGCCATTCGCATTGGCACGCTCGAGCTCCTGCACGACCCGCAGGCTGGCACCACCATCGTTCCCGCTGTTTCCGCATCTCCTAGGACCGCCTCGTGACCGCTGCTGCCCTCCCGATGACCGATTCCCTGCTTGGTACCTACCGCCGTGCCCCGATGGAGCTGGTGCGGGCCGATGGCGTGCGTCTCTACGATGCCGATGGGAAGGCGTATCTCGACTTCGCGTCGGGCATCGCCGTGAATGCGCTGGGATACAACGATGCGGGCGTGAACGCCGCCATCGCCGAAGCCGCGGCGACGGGGCTCATCCACACGTCCAACCTGTTTCGCACGACACCGGGCGAACAGCTGGCCGACAAGCTCGTGGCGGCGTCATTCGCCGACAAGGTGTTCTTCTGCAACTCCGGCGCCGAAGCCAACGAGGGCGCGTTCAAGTTCGCACGCCGCTGGGCGCGGAACGTCGGTGGTCCCGCCAAGCACGAGATCGTCTCGCTGCGCGGCGCCTTCCACGGGCGGCTCTTCGGGACGGTCGCGGCGACGGATCGCCCGCAGTACCGCAACCACTTCCGTCCGCTCGCGGGTGGCATCCACATCCACGAGCGCTCCATCGAGGAGCTGAGCCGCGTCATCAGCGACGAGCAGACGGCGGCCGTGATCGTCGAGCCGATCCAGGGTGAAGGCGGTGTGCGTGTGCTCGACACGGGATTCGTGCGGGAGCTGCGCGCACTGACAGCCGAGCGCAACGTGCTGCTCATCCTCGACGAGATTCAGTGCGGCTACGGCCGCACGGGCAGCTTCTTCGCCTACGAGCAGTACGGCATCACGCCCGACCTCCTCACGATGGCCAAGCCGATGGCCGGTGGTTTGCCGATGGGCGCGGTGTTGCTCACGCAGCGTGTCGCCGATGCCATGCAGCCGGGCGATCACGGGACGACCTTCGGAGGCGGTCCGCTGGTGGCGCATGTGGCGAACCACGTCTTCGATCGCCTGCATGACCCCGCGATGCTGGAGCACGTGCGCCGCGAAGGCCAGTGGCTCGGCGACCAGTTGCTGGCCCTGCATGCGCGCTCTCCGAAGGTGCGTGCGGTGCGCGGCCGCGGCCTGATGTGGGGCGTGGACGTGACGGATCCGGCGAAGGACGTGGTTGCCCGCGCGCTGGGGCAGGGTCTGGTGCTCGTCGGGGCTGGCGACCACACGCTACGCCTGTTGCCGCCCCTGGTGATGCAGCGGAAGGACCTCTCGGAAGGGCTGGCCGCACTCGAGGCCGCCATCGGCTGAGCGGTGTCGTGGCGACGGCCCCTCTGGTGGGATGCCGTCGCCGGGCGCAACGTTGGGGCGCCAACATCTTCCCTCCGTCCCGAGACTCATGCGCGCTCCGCCCACTCTCGAGCTTCGCAGCTTCGGCCGCACCGGCGCCACCACGATCCTCGGCCTCGGGACGCGGCGTTTGGCCGACGCGGGCCAGCAGGCGACGATCCGCGTGATCCGCGAAGCGATCGATGCCGGCATCAATGTGTTGGAGATCTCGCCCGGCTTCGGCGAAGGACGCGCGGAGCGCTGGGTCGCATTGGCGCTCAAGGACGGATACCGCGAGAAGGTGAATCTGGTCTGGCAGTGCGCGGCGTACCTGCGCGACTACAAGACGTCGATGGCCCAGCTGGAAGCCACGCTTGCCCTGCTGAAGACCGATCGCGTGGAGGTGTTCTCCTTCCACCAGATGATCTACGACAACGATCCCGACTGGCTCTACGATCACGGTGGACTGGACGCGGCGCAGGAGGCGCGCGACCAGGGTCGTGCGCGGTGGCTGGGCTTCCATGCGGAGAAGTCACCGCACATTGCCGTGAAGTTGATGGCTCGCGGCTTTGCTTGGGACGTGGCGCTGATGCCGCTGAATCCCTTCGATGCCTCGTTCCGGAGCTTTGAGAAGCAGGTGCTGCCCGAGGTGATCCGGCGCGGCGGCTCGGTGATCGCGACGAAGCCGCTCGCAGGTGGCGCCGTGAACGGCAGCAAGGTGGTCAAGGTGGACGATGCGTTTCGCTACGTGTGGTCGCTCCCGGTCAGCAGCGTGCTGGTCGGCTGCGACTCGTCACCGATCTTGAGGAAGACGGTAAAGGCCGCGACCTCGTACAAGCCGTTCCACGCCGGAGAGATGGACGCGCTGCGGGCGAAGGCGCGACCCGTGGCCGGTGATGGTCGCTTCGAGCGCTACAAGACGACGCAGGAATTCGATATGCCCGCCGGTCTGGCGGTGCACGGCTACTGAACCTTCCCCCCCGATCTCGATGTCAGTACGCAATGTGACGCGCCGCGCCTCGTTCGCGGCGCTCGTGGCATTCCTTCCCCTCGCGGCGGCGGCCCAGGGCGCGCGCGTGCCCGGCTTCTCGCGGCAGACGACCGAGGCGCAGCGCGCGGCGGAACGTGCGGCGATTGCCGCGCCGGATACGGCGCGTGCGCAGGCGTTGACGCGCGCCCTGGCGGACCGACCACACATCGCGGGCACGCCGGCCCAGGCGCGTACGCGCGATCTCGTGATCGCCGCGATGCGTGAGGCGGGGCTCACGACGGAAGTCGGCGAGTACGAGGTCTGGTTGCCGCACACCGTGGATTACGGCGTGTGGCGCATCCAGCCGCAGCCGAAGCAGCTCGAGCTGCGCGAAGGTCGCCTGCCGGAAGATCCGACCACGATGCAGCACGACGAGTATCCGACCGTGAACGGCTACAGCGGCACGGGTGATGTGACGGGGGAGGTCGTGTACGTGAACTACGGCCTCATCGAGGACTACGCGCAGCTCGATTCCATCGGCGTGAGCGTGCGTGGCAAGGTCGTGATCGCGCGCTACGGTCGCAGCTTCCGTGGCATCAAGGCCCGCGAGGCGGAGAAGCGCGGGGCCCTCGCGCTGCTGATGTACTCGGATCCGCAGGACGACGGCTTCGTCCGCGGCGACGTGTACCCGGAGGGCGCGTACCGCAACGAACGTGGTGTGCAGCGCGGCAGCGTGATGAACGGTGCCGGCGATCCGACCACGCCGGGCTATGCCTCCCGTCGCGGCGCGCCCCGCATCTCGATCGATTCCCTGCCGGTGCCCCGCATCCCCGTGCTGCCGCTGTCGTATGGCAATGCGATCGAGCTGCTGCGGGACGTGCGCGGTGCGGCCATTCCCGCGACCTGGCAGGGCGGCTTGCCGTTCCGCTATCACGTGGGGCCGGGCCCCGTCGTGGCGCGCGTGCGTGTCTTCAGCGACTCCGCGACGGCCGCCTACAAGCCGATCTGGAATACCTACGGCATCATCCGCGGGACAGACTTTCCCGATGAGGTGGTGATCATCGGCGCGCATCGTGACGCGTGGAGCCCGGGCGCGGTGGACAACGTCTCCGGTACGGTGAGCGTCGTCGAAGCGTCGCGCGCGGTGATGGCGCAGGTGCGAGCCGGTTGGCGGCCGCGTCGTACGATGATCTTCGCGACCTGGGACGCCGAGGAATGGGGACTGGTGGGGTCGACGGAATTCGTCGAGGATGATTCGTTGCGGCTGATGCGCGGCGCCGTCGCCTATCTCAACCAAGACGTCTCGGCGAGCGGACCGTCGTTCGGTGGCGGCGGCAGTCCGAGCCTCCGCGGGTTGCTGCGCGACGTCGCGAAGTCCGTGCCGGATCCGAGTGGCGCGGGCAGTGTGTATGACGTGTGGCGTGCGCGCGCCCGCCCCGCGGACGGTGACGAACCGGGCATGGGCGACCCGGGCGGTGGCAGCGACTTTGCCGGCTTCTACAATCACCTCGGCATTCCGCACAGCGATTGGGGCTTTGGCGGCGGCAACGGCATCTATCACTCGAACTACGACTCCTACACGTTCATGGAGCGCTTCGGGGATCCGGGATATCGCTACCATGCCGCGGCCGCGCGCATCGGCGCGGTGATGATGATGCGGCTCGCGAATGCCGACGTGCTGCCCTACGACTACGCGGAGTTCGCGCGGACGATGCGTCAGTATCTCGCGCCGGTGGACCGTGCGCTGCGACAGCGCGGGTGGCGCGGCACGTCAGCGCCGCTGGCGGCGGCGATCGATCGCATGGAACGCGCGGCGACGACGTTCAATGCCTCGCGTGATTCGGCGCTCGCGGCCGGCGTACCGCGCGCTCGGCAGGTCCAGACGAACGCCGCGCTGCGCGAGGTCGAGCGCGCGATGACGCGCGCCGAGGGCTTGCGCTCGAGGCCTTGGTATAGGAATCTCATATACGTCGCCGATGTCGATAACGGCTACGGCACGATGGTGTTCCCTTCGGTGAACGAAGCGATTCGCTACGGAACCGAAGCGCTGTACGCGGCGGAGTTGCAGGATC